>JAITUP010000022.1 GCA_031286265.1 Chitinispirillales bacterium
ACATGTCCCCCGTAAGCGGTCGCCGCTTATGGGGGACCGCAGGGGGGCTATCGTATCGGGGCGTTACGGATGATAAACTATGCGCGAAGTGAGTGAGGATGTACAGTGTACATCCTGCCATTTGATTGAAAGAGAGAACTTTGAGCCCCGTCACCAAAAGATTTTAAAAAGATTTTAAAGATTTTGACTTTGATTTTGATGTTACAACCCGCCACGCTTCGCTCGCACTGGCGCACGGAAAACCTCCCCCTTCTTCCAATCAAAAATAACTAACTATTAAGCATCAAATTAATGTAGCCTCGCGATTTTACTTCTTTCGTTTCAAAGGCTTCTATATCAAATCCATATTTAAACGCTAATTCGGTGAATTCGGTAATCGTGAGGTTTAAATCCGGCTGGATTGTTTTCGTGTCGATATTTACGATATTGTTATTGACGGTAAAAATGCCGTTATTTTCGAGGATAATCGGATCAGCTACTTTTATGGTGAACGACATTTTTTTCCCTTTTGTCAACACTCGTAGCAAACCCTGAACGTTTAGCGCTCTGGCCATGCCGAAACTTTTGAAGTTATTATCGCTTGGAACGGTTCTGATTGTTATTTTATCTTGCCCGATTGTGTTCATGATTTCTTCGAGTAAAAAGTTTCCGCAGCTTTCATTGGCACAAAGAAATTCTTTTACGAAACTCAGTTCGCCGCGATTAACCAAAAAAGCGCAAGCGGCTAAATCGTCGCCCTTAAAGATTACGCATATCTCACCTTGGAACGATAAAAATTCCCTGATGTAAAGTAAGAATGTCTCTTTACTTTTGAGAAGGCAGAAACCCGCGCGCTTGTAGGCCTCCGTATAGAACTCATAAAGCGCCTCGGTTTCTATGCGTCCCGGTTGCAGGTCTTCGCGCCCGTATCGTTTTGTATGGAGCTTGCCTCGCGAATCCGCGGATTGTAAATCATTAGGCGTGATATCCTTTTCACATATCGAAAAAACGTTTGCGAAGCCGTATTTTTGATATATGGAAAATAGGTGCGGTTCTCCGGGAATAAGCGCGGACACCAAAACGCCGCTATGGTTTAAATCGGCGATAATGGCTTTTATCAACTCCCCGGCGTATCCCCGCATCCTGTGTTCGGGATGCGTTACTACTCCCACTATGTAGGCCGCCGGTAACTCGTTGCCGCCGTATATCAAAGTTGATGGGACCGTTTGTAAAGAAGCCGTAATTTCTCCGGCCTTTGTTGTAATCAGCGCGCTTTGTGGATCATAGTAATCCGAGAAATAAAAATCCAAAAACTCATCCGAATCGCCAAAACCCAATTTCCATAATTTTCTTATGTTTAGCTTGTCGTTGTTTTGGGCGAGTCTGATAGTCATTGCAATACTCCCACGCCTTTCGTGAGCAGGATGTGTGGGTAGTATGACATTTTCGCTTTTTTCAATTCTTGCACGCCCACATCTTCTTCTCGATTAATCAATTTGTAATTTTCACATTTACGAGCCGCGAACTCTCTGTTTATCATGGCGTATGCGCCTTCCATGCGTTTAAGGGCTTTTTCAATAATTATGTTATAAGTATCGGCATTATTTGGCTGTCCTAATGTAAAACCGATCATTTCCTCGTCGACGAATATTGCTCCGCCCTCCAGACCGATGGCATTCATGTTATCAAGCGCTTTTGTCGCTGCGCAAAAATCCGTGTCGGATTTGCCGCAGTCACACTCAACGCACCAGCGGTCGTGCATTTCATGGCAAAGCGGGACAATGCCCTCATCTATTTCGACATACTTATATCTGTCTCCATACAGCGACATGAATTTATTAATGTGATTACGCTTGGCGCTGTATTTTCTGCCTTTCAAAAGTCTCAAATTTTCCGAGAGATAAACGTAGTCGCAAACGCTGTTTGGATTTGAAAACGAAAAGGCTCCGGGCATTATTTCATCCAATTCCTTTTCCATCTGTGGCGTAACGGCGCCTAACATAAATTCCTCGCCCGCCTCCCGCGCCTCGGCAATCATGTCGGCAAGCACCTCTTTTTTGCCGCCGTCATCTCCTAAACCCAAAGGCATTAAATACACAGTGTCTCCCTTCAAGGAGACCGCGCGTAAAACAAGATAGCCCTTGTGAATGCAATACCGCGTCTTAAGTTGATCCTGCCATATAAAAATATTGCCAAAAGAAAAATCGCAAGTACCGTAAGGGTTGTTTATCAAATACGGCTGCATGACAGGTCTGTCGTCTAAATCTATCTTTTTAAAATCCATACACAATATCCCATATCTTCGTTATTACGGAAGCGTAACCCATAAAATACAATAAACCACACACAATATCAAAAAAATATTAAAAACCAATCTCAAAAATAGTATATTACTAAGGTACCAATTAACTTTTGCGCCACACCGCCCGACAACTGCACTACAGCAGTGATGTTGCCGGACGGCGCAGCGCAGAAATTAATTGGGATTAATATTCTACGTAGATTACAAAAAACGTGAACAAAATACTTGCAAGGAGGCCAACATTGCCCAATTTAGCCGAATACGCGCAGCAGCTACATGAAAAAAAACGGCGGGAGTACCCGCGAAAACTCATCCCGCGAAAACTTAAAGGGAAGTTTCAACAGCTCAAAGGAATGCGTGCCGTTGTTTTTGATGTTTACGGAACGCTCGTCAATTATTGGCGGCCCGGATTTGAAGACCGCCCGTGCAGAGAAGACCTGCTTCTGCAAGCGTTCTCTGAAATATCCGCCATGTTTGAGATGGACGGCACTCTGACCAAAATGAATCCAGCCGATCCCCCGGCCCGAACGCTAAACGATTTTTATAACGGGCTGATCGCGCTTAATCATCAAAAATCCGTCGGCGAGGGGATAGAGTTTCCTGAAGTGCGACTCGATGAGGTTTGGTCTGTGATTGTGATGATGCTCAAGCGGAACGGATATGACGCGGAGGCGCGTTTCCCGGGCGGCGCGGCGGCATCGGCTTCGACGATGGCCGCGGAATTTGCGCGGTATCTTGCGTATACATATAATTTTTTGAGCATGGGCAGAACGCTCTATCCCGAAGTGGCGTCCGCGCTAAAAAAAATGAAAGGCGGCAACATCACTCTCGGCATTTTGTCCGATGCGCAGCTTTATACGCCCATCGACTTGACACTTTTGCTTAGAGAACAATCCGGCGGGACGATTGATGACTATAATGAGATGTTTGATGCCGACCTGACGTTTTTTTCATATCAATACGGTTATGTCAAGCCGAGCGACATCCTTTTCAGGAAGTTGTTTGACGCGCTCTATGAATATCACATCACGCCCGCTCAAACAGTGTTCGTCGGCAATGATTTAGCGACCGACATCAAACCCGCCGCCGCGCTCGGCATGCGGACGGCTCTTTTTTGCGGAGACGGCGTTATGGTCTTTGGGGACGCCGGCGACGTCGTTCCGGATATTGTTTTTGAGGATTGGGACGAATTGCCGGAATTGATTTCGTTTCACGGGGAAATGGACTGATTTTTTTTCTGCCAGCGCGGATGAAAACTCCGGTGTACTTCTTTCAGGTACTCCATATCGACGTGCGTATAAATTTCTGTGGTAACGATGCTCGAATGACCGAGCATTTCCTGAACGGTACGGATATCCGCGCCGCCTTCGAGCAGGTGAGTGGCGAAAGAGTGGCGGAAAGTGTGCGGTGATATTTCCTTTTCAACGTTGCCGAGTTCCGCGTATTGGCGCGTTATTTTCCATATCCCCATTCTCGAAAACCCGCCGCCGCGCGCGTTGAGGAAAAGCGTGCTGTCGGAATGCGGTTTCGCCGATAGAAATCTTTCTTTCTCCACATATTCGTTGATCCAGTATAACGCGCTGTCGCCTATGGGAACGATGCGTTCTTTTGATCCCTTGCCAAACACCCGCACCAATCCTTCTTTCGCGAGCAACTGTTCAAATGTAAACGCACAAAGTTCCGACACGCGCATTCCCGTAGCGTAAAGCGTTTCGATAATCGCCCGATCGCGTATACCATTTCTCTTTTGTAAATCGACAGCGGAAAGTATCGCGTCAATTTCTTCTACCGATAATACAGACGGCAATGTTTTTGCCGACTTTGGCCCTTCGAGCAGTTCAGTAGGGTCACCGCTAATATATCCCTCCACGGCAACGAACGCAAAAAAACTTTTCAATGACGAAACCGTACGCTGAATGGATGTCGCGGCGAAGCCGAGATCGTAGAGCAGCCTTATATATGATGATAAAATTTCCGGCGTCACCTTTTGCAAATCGAGGGCGTTGTGCTGACGCAGGTAGCTTGCGAGACGCTGCATGTCGAAACGGTAGGAAACGGCGGTATTGCCGCTCAACGTTTTTTCGAGCTGCAGGTACGCCATATACGATTCTAAATGCGGCATTTCAGGCATTTTTTATGGCACTCAAACAAGATACGGATTCGTCCGCGCTTCTCTGTCTACCGTCGTCCTGCCGCCGTGACCGGGACAGAGGGTTGTTTGAGGCGGCAGCGTCAGTATCTTTTCACGAATGCTCGTTTTCAACTGTTCAAAACTACCGCCCGGCAAATCACACCTCCCCACATTACCCGCGAAAATCGTATCGCCGCAGAAGCAAACGTCGCCAAACACAAACGAGCAGCCGCCCTGCGTATGGCCGGGGACGTGGAGGACACGGAATTCAAATTCTCCTATCGTGGTCATACCGTCTTCAAGCAGCACGATGTTTTCAGTGTGCGTGAAATTAGCGCCGATGATTATTGAGCCGTTGCGCGTTGGGCTGAGTAACTTGTCTTTGTCGCTCTCATGTATAAAGACTTGGGTATCGCCGTACTCGGCAAGTATCTCCGGTATGCCCATAATGTGGTCATAGTGCCCATGCGTCAGCAGTATAGCGATGGGGCGTAAGGAATTTTCCCTCAAATATCCTATGACCTCGTCGCATCCCATAGACGGGTCGACAATCAGGCAAGTGCCGTTGTCGTGCGGGATGACGCAGGTATTGGTCTCCAGAGGGCCGGTGGCAAATTTTTTGTAGTTCATGTTTTTATCGATTCCGTTTCTTTTTTAGTTTTTTGTTACGGACATACATTGACTTTATTTTACTCCACCTGCAATTCTCCATTTAACCGCTGCGACGATATTTGGTATTTTAACACTAAGCTATTTCTGCATTTATTGTAGATTTCGCGTTTTTGTTCGGGTAATTGTTCTATATGGCCGTCAACGAATCCGAGCTGACGGAACCAGTCGGCTGTTAGTGTTGTTAATACAAAAACTTCCGCGAGCTTCATTTTTGTCGCGTGTTCGATGAGGTATGACACCATTTTTCTGCCTACTCCCCTACTCGAATACGCTTCGTCGACGACGATGGCCGCTATTTCTCCCTGTCTGCTTGGGAATACGTGCAGCGCGCCGCAGGCATGTATGGTTCCGTCTACCTCGTATACCGCGTAATCGTTCATTTTTTCCGACAGTTCACTTGCCGTTCGCGCCACTAACGCGCCCGCTTCTACCATCGGTTGCATTAGCGACAGAACTCCCGGTATGTCTGCGGCGGCCATAGGACGGATGTGTTCGTGCTGGTTGGTATAGATCATTGTACCCCAGCCGCGGCTTGAAAATATTTCCTGCAGAATCATCCCCTCCGCGCTGCCGTCTATGATGTGTACACGGCTCACGCCGCGTTTGCACGCGCGGTAGGCATGGGAGATCAGACTTCGTCCGGAATTGTGCTCGTCGCTTTGATTCAAATCGAGAAAGCGGCCGGCCTGTGAGAGCGTCAACTGCGAAATTATGCCGTTTTCGGAAACATAAACGTCGTCGGGGATATTGAATCCCGCCGCTTTCACCCCACCGCCGGTCGTCAGGAAAAACAGCTTGGCCGCTTTCATCTGCACACTTATCGTGAATGCCAAATCGTTTGACGAAATATTGTACGGTTTACCGTTTGCGCTCCAGCCGATATTTGGAAATATGGGGATTATTCCTTCATCAAGCACCTTGTTGAGAACGCCTGTCTGTAAATTTTCCACAACGCCCGAATTTTGGAAATCTACCCCCCCGCGCACCCCTATCCCCCGCGCCTTCACCCAATTGCCGATGATGGCGCCGGTCTCGTTTTCGGCGAGCATGGTCATAATGCGGTTTGATACGTCGAACGCGGCCATTTTGATGAACGGTATGGCTTCCGGCCGCGATATCCGTATGCCGTTCACGGTCGGCGAATCAACCCCGTAGGTCGCGAGCACCTCGTCAATCCGGGTCCTCGCGCCTGGGACTATGATGATGCGTATCCCCATACGGCGCAGAAGCGCAAGGTCTTTAACAAGTACCGGAAAAAGACCGTTCGCGTTGAGGGCGCTGTCAATTTTGATGACAAATGTCTCGTTTTTGAAGCAATTTATGTATCCGAAAGCCTGACGGATTGCTTCAACCTGTTCTTTCAGCTTTATTTTGTCCATAGCTTCTAAAACCTAATCCCTTAATAACGCCCTTGCAATCCTTGTCGAGGCTTCTGTCAGATCATTCATGTTTCTTAACGGACTGGCGATAGACGCTACCGATACGACTTGCGCGGTCTCTATGTCTATTATGCGCACGGAGACATTGAAAGAACCGAGAGCCTGCGTTATATCGGCTATGGCGATAAGTTGAACGCCAAACTGCCTGCCGAGAGCTCTTATCTGGTCTTCATCCACAGACTCGCTACGCTGCGTCATGTGCTCGCGCTCTATCATGTTAACAAATTCTTCGGTACGCTCTACGGCTATGTATTTGCCGCTTCTGACTAACGCCTGAAGTATCTGCGTGCCGAGGGCTTTTCTTGGGCCGACATCCATACAGCGGCATGAGCCGTCCGTAACGTATACCGCGATCTGCGGCTTGGCAGCGGGAGCGGCAGTGGCGGCGGCTGGCGTGGCGGCCTGAGTCGGTGCAGGCGTCGTGGCCGGGGTCGTCGGCGTAGCTACGGGCGTTGGCGCCGGTGTCGACGCGGGCGCGGGCGTCGTGGCTGAAGGCGTCGAGCCGACATCCCCCGAACCGAAATGGGCGTCCATACGCTCAAAGTGGCGTTCTCTGTCCTGATAGAGCGGGTCCGCGGCCAAACCGGCCTGCGTCGGCGCTGCCGCCGCGCCTCCCATTGTACCCGCCGTACCCGTACCCGTTTGCGCCATGCCCGCGCCTGCCGCGGGAGCTGCTCCGGGTGTGATGGCGTTAACGCTGGAGCGCGTCAACTGCAACGAAGTGGCGGTGCCCGTCGCCGTAAAGACGTAACGCTGCGACCGCATATTGTGTATCTGCTCTCTTGAGGCCGAATTGCCGCTCTGCACCTTAATCTGGTGGTTCCCGTCGGAAATCGCGACCCTCTCGACGCTCCTTGGAGCAACGAGCCCTACGGACTGCCCGCCCACCATTATGTGCAGTTGCGCCGGGGTCTCATTGTTAAGCACGATCTCAGACTGCCCCTGCACGGCTATGACATCGCTGAAAACCGTCGTGGGCTGCTCGACCTGCTGTCTTCTCCTGTTAGCCGAACAAGAGATCATCAACGCTGTTGACAGCAAAAATACCATCGCTACTACAAACTTTCTAGGCTTCATACCCCCAAACCTCCTCGTAAACTGTTAAGGCGCCTGTATTTGTCCACAAAAACGCCGTGATAATTAACCTGCCTGTTATTCATTGGGCCCCACGATTAAATATCGTGCTATGCTATGCCGTGGGTCCCACAATTATATTAGAATATACCAAATATAGGTTTTGTTACAGAGAAAATGTTTTTTTAAAACCTTTTTTTAAAAAAAGGTCCGCCTCACTCCTTGATATAGCCCGATAATGTTTGGGACAACAAAGGGTTGTATGAATGGGGAGGGCGATGTTCATTCTTGCGGGGTTGGAGGTTAGGATTTTTTTTAAAACCATTTTTTTAAAATGTGTCGCCTAACCTTCTGATGCCGCTCCGTAAAGTTTGGGACAACAAAGGGTTGTATGAGTGGAGAGGGCGATGTTCATTCTTGCGGGGTTGGGGTGCGGTGTTTTTTTAAAACCTTTTTTTAAAAAATCAGACTCTTCGCTATTTCGTGTAGGTTTTACCCCTTCTGGGGTTTAATGTCGGTAGCGGCGGGCTGGCGTCCCAACGGGATGCCCACCTGCTGCTATATAGCGAGGTTAAACTATAAAATTTTCTTCAATAAAGTACACTATATGAGCAAGCGCATAGGTGGAAAAAACGTGTTTTTTTTGTACATTGTCTCGGTATTTGTAGTACTCAGCAGATTTGTCAAATTCGAAACGCTCCGCCAATTCTTCAATGCTTTTGTAATAATTCGGAAGACTGCAATTATTCTTATAATATTGCAGTAATTTTAGGAAAAAAACCTTGTAGTCGGCAAATTTAATACTGTCAAAGGTTTTACCCGTTTTGCCTGTCGGCCATTTTGTGAGTATCGCACACATTATGTCCAAGCAAAATTTTTCGTTTATTAACATCTCTGCAGGTGTGGGGTTGTCTTTATTACGCCGTTTTGGGCCCAGATTAAATACGGGCGCCTCTAAAAACAACTGGATATAAAGCGCAATTACTTTATGGCGGTCCATTTTACCCGCCAAGACACCGCTGTAGGCTAACTTCTTAGCGAACAAGTTACGCCCAAAATATGACTGTTTTATTGACGCAATACGCTCTTCATCAAAAATCACGCAACCACGGCCGCGACAAGATTGATGATAGGCGACGGCTAATTTTTCAATGTGTGGGAACCAATGCTCCGAATTAAAACCGTTCATATTACCAAAATGTACCCTTCTCCTCTATCTCGCTAATGCGCGCGCCAACGGCATCACCAATATCAACATCGGCCGCGCTGACGTCGTCGTTAGTCATCGCCATGTACTTATCCCAATTAGCAAACTGCTCATCCGTCAATGGAACATCGGGATGTTCAAGCAATGCCGCCAAGCTGTATCTATTAGCCATAAAGCTACCCCCTCCAGCCCCCAGTTGAAACGATACCCCTCTTCACACATCCATAGTGAAGCGATATACCATGCTGAGTACACTTACTGAAAAATACGTTTCCGCACAATTTGCACAACCAAAAAAATACGATAAATGCAAATTTTCCGTAAATTATTTCATTTTTTCACAAAAACCGCAAAAATACCGCCTAAAAAAGCCCTTCGCGTCGGCGTGAATCTGGCCCACACCGCATTTCGAGCAAAAAAAAAGAGACGGAAGGCGCACACCTCCCGTCTCCCCCTGTTTTTTTAATCCAACAACCTTACTACATTACGCCAATGGTGAAACGAGCATCGACGTAACCTTTTTGTGGGGGCAGACACATGTGGGTCTGCCCCTACGATATCTTTTGTGCGAGAGGGCGGGTTTAAAACCCGCCCCTACCATTATATCAATTACTTCACTACTGTTACAGG
>JAITUP010000024.1 GCA_031286265.1 Chitinispirillales bacterium
CCTGTAACAGTAGTGAAGTAATTGATATAATGGTAGGGGCGGGTTTTAAACCCGCCCTCTCGCACAAAAGATATCGTAGGGGCAGACCCACATGTGTCTGCCCCCACAAAAAGGTTACGCTGATGCTCGTTTCACCATTGGCGTAATGTAGTAAGGTTGTTGGATTAAAAAAACAGGGGGAGACGGGAGGTGTGCGCCTTCCGTCTCTTTTTTTTTGGGTTTTTTAACCCAGATTTTCCATTAGGATCAGGATACTTTTTAAAAACCATTTTTTTAAAAAGGTCTGCCTAACCCTCTGATGCCGCTCCGTAATGTTAGGGACAACAAAGGGTCGTTTGAATGGGTAGGGCGATGTTCATTCTTGCATTGCGTGTTTTTAGGTTTAGGCTATCGGGGTAGTTCCGTCATCGCGGGCGAAGCGCGGCGATCTATCGGCTTGCAATTCGATGTATTTGGCGGTCTCTTCGTGTGGGCTTTACCCCGGAGGGGTTTCATGTTGGTAGCGGCGGGTTGGGGCGGCGTAGCGCCCCTACCTGCCGTTATGTGATTCAATAGAATTTTCCAGCGCCTCGGAGAGGTGCAACCAAACGATGGAATGAATTGTAACGCGCGGACATCCCGTCGGGACTGTCTCAAAAGTCGTCATTGCGAGTGCCCAGCTCACCGTCATTGCGGGCTTGACCCGCAACTTGTTTATCTCGCCGTAAGGCAATCCCCAACGACAAGATTACATAGGGGGATTGCGGGTCAAGCCCGCAATGACGGCTTTTGAGACAGCCCCCACTCACTTCGGGCATAGTTTATCGGAATGGAAGAAATTAAGCCTGCTAGGGGATTGCGGGTCAAGCCCGCAATGACGGCTTTTGAGACAGCCCCCACCAAACGATGGAATGAATTGTAACGCGCGGACATCCCGTCGCACCCATCCTGGGTGCTGAAAAATATTATCTAACCATAACGGCGGGTAGGCGTCCCGTTGGGACGCCAGCCCGCCGCTACCAACATCAAACCCCTCCGGGGTTTTACCGAATATCCCAACTTAGCAAGAATGAACATCGCCCTACCCATTCAAACGACCCTTTGTTGTCCCTTCCTTCACGGAGCGGCATCAGTGGGTTAGGCGACACATTTTAAAAAAAAGGTTTTAAAAAATCCTACCATACCCCCAACCCCACCAAAGGGTCAGGCGGAGTTTTTTCAAAAAACGGCTTTTAAAAAATAGTTAAAAAAAAATAAAAAAAAATACACCACACCCATTCCATAATCTATATTTGACTATCTATCCGCCCCACCCCGTGCGTACGCGTACATAATAATTATTGTGTACAGGCACGGCCCCGGCCGGAACATTACGTAATTCACTTTGAATATATGTGTCGATTGTGAAAAAACGAGCGAGGACGCGGTAAAGAGATGTCCAGAGACAAAAACCCTGATTTTTTAAAGGCGATAAAGTCCGCCATAGTCGGCTCCGAAATGGAGGAACAGTTCCTCAAACATCGCCAGATATTCCTCTGGGGCGAGGTGAGCGACCGTTCCGCGGAGGATATCGTGAAGAAGATTCTCTTTCTCGACGGCAACGGCGAGGGGGACATAACGCTGTATATAAACAGCCCCGGCGGCGTGATTTCATCGGGGCTTGCCATATATGATGCCATGCGATACGCCAAAAGCGACGTATCGACGGTGGTAACGGGTCAGGCGGCCAGTATGGGCGCGGTGTTGCTTGCCGCGGGCGCGAAGGGCAAGCGTTTTGCGTGGAGCCACGCGCGGGTGTTAATCCACCAGCCGCTCATCAGCGGCAACATGTACGGTCCGGCCAGCGATATCCAAATACAGGCCGAAGAGATGCTCCGCACACGCGAAAACCTGAACAAAATACTCGCGTCGCACACAGGGCAAGACCTGAAAAAGATCGCGGAAGACACGGATCGCGACTATTTTATGTCTGTCGAGGAAGCTAAAAAGTACGGAATTGTCGATAAGATTGTGAAGTGATAGCGTTTTCGAGTTTTCGAGATGTAGCCGTCAACGCCCCGTATGGCGGGTAGCCAAATCCCCCGGCTGACCCGCGTCTTGTTGGGGCGGCGACGGCCTTTATAATGGCGGTGGTTGCGGGGTGGTTGGGGGGTCTGTCGTTGCGCCTCAAAAATTATTTTTTAAAAAAATAAAAAAAGTATTGACATCCGTAATTCCGCATATTATTTTTGATAAGTTTTCCCGTATTGCGGGTTTTTTCGCCGGTGTAGCTCAGCTGATAGAGCGCCCGACTTGTAATCGGATGGTCGGGGGTTTGACTCCCTCCACCGGCATGTTACCGCGGAAAACGGGCTGTAGAGGTTGTAGACAGGCAATTTGGGTAGGTGCCCGAGAGGTTAAAGGGGATGGACTGTAAATCCATTGGCTAGCGCCTACGGTGGTTCGAAACCACCCCTGCCCATTTTGGTTAGTATGGGATTAATAAGCGCGGGTATAGCTCAATTGGTAGAGTTCCACCCTTCCAAGGTGGCTGTTGTGAGTTCGAATCTCATTGCCCGCTTTGGTTTTTGCCCATGTAGCTCAGTAGGTAGAGCACCTCCTTGGTAAGGAGGAGGTTCACGGGTTCGAGCCCCGTCGTGGGCTGTTTTTTAAGTGCGGGGGCTGTTCGGAAAAGGCACGTCCGCGCCTGAAACAAACGCTAAGGTAGCGTAAAAAGCGTAAATTGTACGTATATTCATAACATAAACCATATTTTTGGGGAGAGGGTGTTATCATGGCAAAGGAAAAGTTTGATCGCGGTGGTAAACCGCACGTAAACGTCGGTACGATTGGTCACGTTGACCACGGTAAGACCACTTTGACAGCCGCGATTACTCGCGTTATGTCGACCAAGGGACTCGCCGAGTATATTTCTTACGATTCGGTCGCCAAGGCCTCCGAGTCACAGGGTCGCCGCGATGACACGAAAATCGTCACAATCGCGACATCACACGTCGAGTACTCAACGGAAAACCGTCACTATGCGCACGTCGACTGTCCCGGCCACGCCGACTATGTCAAAAACATGATCACGGGAGCGGCTCAAATGGACGGCGCGATTCTGGCTGTTTGCGCGTTCACAGGCCCCATGCCGCAAACCCGCGAGCACATCCTGCTCGCTCGTCAGGTCGGCGTACCTTATATTGTAGTGTTCCTGAACAAGGTCGATCTCGTCGACGATCCCGAACTCCTCGACCTCGTCGAGATGGAAGTCCGTGAACTCCTGAGCAAATACGGTTTCGACGGCGACAACGCGCCCATCATCCGCGGCAGCGCGATCGGTGCGCTCACGAATCCCGAAGATCCCGAAAAGGCAAAATGCATAATTGAGCTTATGGATGCCGTCGATAACTATATCCCCACGCCTCCGCGCGAGGTCGACAAGCCTTTCCTCATGTCCGTTGAAGACGTGTTCTCAATCACCGGCCGCGGCACAGTGGCCACCGGCCGCGTCGAGCGCGGTACCGTTAAGGTGCAAGACGAAATTGAGATTATCGGTCTGCGCGAGGAAAAACCCAAGGCGATAGTCACCGGCGTCGAAATGTTCCGCAAGTTGCTCGATAAGGCCGAAGCGGGCGACAATATCGGTACGCTTTTGCGCGGTGTGGATAAAGACAGCATTGAGCGCGGTATGGTTCTCGCAAAACCCGGCTCGATCAAGTCCTACAAAAAGTTCAACGCCGAGGTATACGTGTTATCCAAGGAAGAGGGAGGCCGTCACAAGGCGTTCTTCTCCGGTTACCGTCCGCAGTTCTACTTCCGTACGACGGACGTTACCGGTTCCATCAAACTGGCTGACGATGTAAAAATGATCATGCCGGGCGATAACGCGCAAATCGAAGTAGAATTGATAGTACCCGTAGCCATGGAAGAGCAGCTCCGCTTCGCCATCCGCGAAGGCGGCAGAACAGTAGGCTCCGGAGTAGTAACAAAGATCATTGAATAATGACGAAAGATGTCATATAATCCGTAAAAATCCGCATCGGGGCTAACATTATAGCCCCGATGCGGTACGTTAGCTTCATAAAATTTTTGTACGGATTACATATTTCGTTTGTGTGGATTACCTAGTATATCCCCCGTAGTCGGTTTTAGGATACGGGTTTTAGGTGGAGATGGACTATGACCGAAGTAAGTGAGAATGTACAGTATACATTCTGCCCTTTGGTTGAGAGAGGGACTCTGTGGGGAGCGCGTGCGGAAGCACATCTTGCGCCCCGTCCCCAAAAAAGGTTTTAAAAGATTTTTTAAAAAAAGGGTTTAAGTCAAATGCCTAGAGAACGCATCACGCTCGAATGCACATCATGCAAACAGCGTAACTACGAAACGACCAAAAACAAGCGTAAGCATTCGGGTCGTGTAGAATTCACTAAATTCTGTCCTTTCGAGCGCAAAAGAACCGCGCACAAAGAGACTAGATAGTGGTAGCGGTAGCAAGCAGGTGTGGTGGAGTGCAGGTTGTAGGAAACGGGAATAGTTAACTTAGTTTAACTTAGTGTAACTTGATTTAACTTAGCTTGACTTAAATCAACCTAATTTAACCTAATTTAGCCTAATTTAACTATTGTTCATAAATGGCTTTTTGGGATAGGTCTGTAACTCAATTGGTAGAGTAGCGGTCTCCAAAACCGCCTGCTGGGGGTTCGAGTCCCTCCAGGCCTGTAAATTCAGTCGGAAGACGGTATGATATGAAAAAAATTGTTCAATATCTGAAAGATGTCCGTACCGAAGTGGCCAAGGTTAACTGGCCTACCAAGGACGATGTCAAGGGCGCGACCATATTGGTCATTGTTTTAAGTTGCGTCTTTGCGGTTTATGTGTTTGCGTGCGATCAGGCGCTACAGGCGGCAGTCGGTCTGTTCCTGTCGACGCGATAGAGTTTAGAGGGGTAATTGATGTCGGCGAAGTGGTATGTCGTGCAAACGTATACGGGAAAAGAATCGAAAGTTTTCGATCGCCTGAACGAAATTATTGAATCCGGCGAATGGGGCGAGCAGATAAAAACCGCTCTCATGCCCACGCAGGATGTCGTTCAGATTAAAAACGGCAAGAAGGTCAAAAGCACCCGCAAGTTCTTCCCGGCCTATGTGCTTGTGGAAATGGAGCTTACGCGGGAGACCATGCACATGGTCAAAAAAGAGATCCCGGGCGTTGCCGGTTTTATAGGCGGCGACAAGCCGCAAGCTATCCGCGAGGACGAAGCCCGCAGGATATTGGGTCAGACCATCGACCGCGGCGCTCGTCAGCAAGTGTCCGAGGTGCCTTTTGAGGTGGGTGACGTCGTTAAGATTAAAGACGGCCCGTTCAAGGACTTCGACGGCACGGTGGACAAGGTGTACCCGGAAAAAGGCAAGGTGAACGTGATGGTGAGCGTCTTTGGCAGGTCTACCCCGGTCGAGGTGGATTTTGTCCAGGTGGCTCCGATAACGTAAGGCCGGGCGGTGGATTGGAAATAGTATCCGCGAGGCATTGGTTTTCTGCGGATTGAAGTCATAGAGGCTGTTTTGGAATGATAATGTAGGAAGGAGAACACTAACAGTGGCAAAGAAAGTTATAGGTCAGGTGAAGTTGCAGATTGCCGGCGGCGCCGCGACGCCCGCGCCTCCCGTGGGCCCCGCGCTCGGTCAGCAGGGTGTCAACATCATGGAATTTTGCAAGGCGTTCAACGCGAAGACGAAAGACTCCGGCGGGATGATAACCCCCGTAGTCATAACGGTCTACGCCGATCGTTCGTTCACGTTCATAACGAAAACCCCTCCTGCCGCGATTCTAATTAAGAAAGAACTCGGCAAAGACAAGGGTTCCGGCGTTCCAAACAAGGAAAAAATCGGCGTATTGACAAAAGATCAGGTGAAGAAGATCGCTGAAATGAAGATGGCAGACCTGAACGCGGCCACCCTCGACGCGGCAATAACCACAATCGTCGGCACCGCGAAAAGCATGGGGGTTACGATAGAGTAGAAACAACCGCTGTTTTGGCAGCGTTTAGCGATTGTCAAGGGTCGCTGATTGATGCCGGAAAACGCGGTATGGAACCTTATTAACCGATAATTAGTGATGTGGGGTAATATAAAATGAAACGCGGCAAGAAACATAAGGCGGTTTACGCGAAGGTAGACCGTTTTAAGGAATACGGCGCTATTGAGGCTTTTGATTTTCTGAAAGCGAATTCGTATGTGAAGTTTGACGAGACGGTAGAAATGGCCGTACGTCTCGGTGTCGATCCCCGTAAAAGCGATCAGGCGGTGCGCGGCGCGGCTGTTTTGCCGCACGGACTTGGTAAAACGGTACGGGTGCTCGTGTTCGCTCAGGGCGATAAGGAAGCCGAGGCGAAAGAAGCGGGAGCCGACTACACCGGCGGCGAGGATATCGCCGAGAAGATTCAGGGCGGCTGGCTGGATTTTGATGCCGTGGTCGCCACGCCCGATATGATGAAGGTCGTCGGGAAGCTCGGAAAAATCCTCGGTACGCGCGGATTGATGCCAAACCCGAAAGTCGGCACGGTGACGATGGACATCGGCAAGGCGGTCAGGGAGCTCAAAAAAGGTAAGGCGGAGTTTCGTGTCGATAAGGGCGCGATCATCCACGCGCCTATCGGCAAACTGTCGTTCGACAGTCAGAAACTGCTCGAAAACGCCAAAGCGCTGATGGATGCGCTGATTAAGGCGAAACCGGCGACGGCAAAGGGTCTGTACCTGAAAAAAGTGTCGTTCTCGAGTTCGATGGGGCAGGGATTGAAAATTGTTATGAGCGATTTGAAATAACGCGCGAGGCGGTTTCTTATTAAAGTACCAACTAACTCTTGCGCCGCACCGTCCGACAACTGCACTTAGAGCAGTGATGTTGCCGGACGGCACCGCGCAAGGGTTAATTGGGGGGATTAATACAGAGAATCGGCCGTGCATGTCTTGGAAATTTACGTCTGTCATCGCACACGGTGTTTTGGCGGGCACGATAATAAAAACGAGGATATAAAAAAATGTCAACACGTACAGAACGCACATCCGTAATCAGCGTGCTTGAGCAGGAGTTCAAAAGCGCGCAGGGTATATACGTTACCGACAACCATAAGGTTAATGTAGAGGCCGTAACCCGTCTGCGCTCCGAATTGCGCAAGAGTGGGGTGCGCTACATCGTCGTCAAGAATACGCTGGCGAAAGAAGCCTGCAAGCGGGCGGGGATTGCAAATCTCGATTCATTTTTCAAAGGCCCCACGGCGGTGGCTATCGCCCAGAGCGAGGGCACGGCCCCGGCAAAGGTGCTACGCAGTTTCCGCAAAGACTTGAAGGATCTTCTTGAGGTCAAGGCGGCTTATGTCGACGGTTCTCTGTTCACGGGCGCGGAGGCGGACAGGCTCGCGGATCTTCCAAGCCGCGAAGTGTTGCTTTCGCAGTTGCTCGGCGTGTTGCAGGCCCCGGTCGCCAACATGGCCGGCGCGCTCAACGGTATTCTGTCGAAGTTTGTTGGAACGTTGGAAGCCGTTAAGGAGAAAAAAGGTTAAGGAAGTTAATCGGAATTGACACACGTGAGTTAACACGTGATATGATATTGTAAAACGGAGTGATGCCCGTTTCCCGTATCGTAGTCAATGCCAAAAAATATAGAAATAGTTAATAAATAAAAAACAAAACACTAATGGAGGTTTATTGTGTCACTCACTAAAGATCAATTTGTAGAAGCAATCGGTAACATGACCGTTCTCGAGCTTTCCGATCTCATCAAGGCTATTGAGGAAAAGTTTGACGTCAAGGCTGCGGCGCCCATGGCGATGGCCATGCCGATGGCCGGCGGCGCGGCTGCCGAAGCTGCCGAAGAAAAGACTGAGTTCGACGCTATTCTCGCGGGATTCGGCGCCGAGAAAATCAAGGTGATTAAGGTCGTGCGCGAGATTACGGGGCTTGGCCTCGCGGAAGCCAAGAATCTTGTGGAAGCCGCGCCGAAGGCTATCAAGGAAGGTTGCTCCAAGGAGGAGGCCGAGGAGATCAAGAAGAAGATTGAGGAAGTCGGCGGAAGTGTTGAAATAAAATAAATCCGCGACCGGAACGAAGTTATAGCGGTGGCCGCTTGTATGAGCGGGCGCGGTGGCTTCTATCCGATACGGATTGCGAGGTTTTACAGAGAATGGCACAGGGCGCTCCGATAGCGGCGGCGTTCTGTGCCTTTCCGTGCCTGAATAATTATGTCGCGGGAGCGGCGTTGCAGCCGCGAAATGTTGTTTGATGTGTGCGGATTATTGCCTAGCGGCATTTTTCGCCGGTCTATGAAAACTAAAAAGGAATGTGCGAATGACAGATAGAAAGAGTTACTCTCGTATAAAAAAGGTCGCTGATCTGCCGAACCTGCTCGAGATTCAGACCAAGTCTTACGAGAACTTCCTCCAACCCGATACACCGCCGCGCCTGCGCAAGAAAGATGGGCTGCATGGCGCGTTCCTTAGCCTCTTTCCGGTCGGCGACGTAAAAGGGCACTACTCGCTCGAATACGACGGCTATAAACTCGGTATCCCGAAATACAACCTGAAAGAATGCAAAGAGCGAGGGATGACATACGCGGCCCCGCTCAAAGTCGACATGTCGCTCCTCGTCTATGAGGTGGACGGCGAGACAAAAAAATTTGTTGAGAAAATATCAAACGAAGTTTACATAGGTGAAATCCCGCTCATGACCGAGCGCGGAACATTCGTGATAAACGGCGCGGAACGGGTTATCGTCAGCCAATTGCACAGATCGCCGGGCGTCACGTTCGACGAGGTCGTTCATCCAAACGGAAAACAGTTGCTTACGGCGAGAATCATCCCGCAGCGTGGATCGTGGGTGGAAATATTGCTCGATGTCGACGACGTTTTGACTATAAATATAGATAGACGCAAAAAAATGCCGGCCACGGTACTTCTGCGCGCGCTTGGGTTTTCAAGCAATCAGGAAATACTGAACCTGTTCTACGATAAGGAAGAAATCGCCGTAAATTCTCAAAATTCCGATGCGCTTCTCGGCCGGTTTTGCGCCGACGACGTCTATAACGAGGAAACGGGCGAGGTTATAATTGAAGCGTCGGAAGTCATTACGGAAGAGAAATTTAAGAAACTCGTAGAAAACGGCGCGAAGAAAATCACGATCATATCGGGCGATATGGAAAATGACGAAAACAGAATTATCACAAACACGCTCAGAGATGACCCCACAAAAAACGAAGAAGACGCGTTGTTCCGCATATATGAAACAATGCGGCTTGGCGATCCTCCTAACGTGGAGACCGCGCGCCTCCTTGTTGAGCGTACGTTCTTCGACGACAAACGCTACGACCTTGGAACCGTCGGACGTTACAGAGTGAATACGCGCCTCAATGTGGCGCCGCCGGACAAAGAACTCACGACGCTGACCAGAGAAGATTTTATAGAAGCGTTCAAATACATGATACGGCTAAACGCCGGAGACGGATTCATCGACGATATCGATCATCTTGGCAACAGGCGCGTGCGCTCCGTCGGTGAGCTTTTGGCGGCGCAGTTTTCCGTTGGGTTGACGAGGATGGTTCGTACGATAAGGGAACGCCTGAGTCTGCGCGATACGGAGAACATCACGCCGCAGGATTTGATTAACGCGCGGGCCGTGTCAACCGTCATACAGGCATTTTTCGGATCGAGCCAATTGTCGCAATTTCTTGACCAGACAAACCCGTTATCGGAGCTTACCCACAAGCGCCGCGTCAGTGCGCTCGGCCCTGGCGGGCTTACGAGGGAGCGTGCCGGGTTTGAGGTGCGTGACGTACACCACACTCACTATGGCCGTCTGTGTCCTATCGAAACGCCGGAAGGCCCGAACATCGGCCTCATCGCGTCGCTTAGCACGTTCGCGCATGTCAACGAGTTCGGATTTATTGAAACGCCGTATCAGAAAATCGAAGAAGGCGTCGTTACCGGAAAGATAGAATATTTGACTGCCGATCAGGAAGACAATTTCATTATCGCGCAGGTCAATACGCCAACGGATGATTCCGGTAAAATTATCGATCCTACGCTTTTCGCCCGCTACCGCGGCGACTTCCCGATTGTTTCGCCGGAAGAAGTTACCTACATGGACGTGTCGCCGATGCAGCTTGTCAGTATTGCCGCGGGGTTGATTCCGTTCCTCGAAAACGATGACGCGAACCGTGCGCTCATGGGTTCAAACATGCAACGTCAGGCGGTGCCGCTCCTAAGAACGGAAGCGCCGATAGTCGGCACGGGTCTTGAGGCGCGGGCGGCGTTTGACTCGGGGTGCATGGTCATAGCCAAAAACGCCGGTGTGGTGGAAAAGGTTGACGCGACTAAGATCATCGTGAGAAAAACCGACAGAGACGCGAACGATATTTTGGGATTGATGGAATTTGATACTTACGAACTCTCCAAATTCGAGCGGTCGAACCAAGACACGACCATCAATCAGAAGGTATGTGTCAAGGAGGGTCAGCGCGTTGAGGTCGGGACGGTTTTGGCCGACGGGCACGCCACAAACGGCGGCGAGCTTGCGCTTGGCAGAAACGTCACGGTCGCGTTCATGCCGTGGCGCGGGCACAACTTTGAAGATGCCATCGTAATCTCGGAAAAACTCGTAGCGGAAGACATATACACATCCGTACATATAGAGGTATTCGAAACCGAAGTCCGCGACACCAAGCGCGGCCCGGAGGAACTAACGCGTGAAATACCCAACGTCGGCGACGACGCGTTGCGCAACCTCGATGAGCAGGGTGTTGTGAGAATCGGCACGGAAGTCGAACCCGGCGATATTCTCGTTGGCAAGGTAACTCCCAAAGGTGAAACCGAATTGTCGCCTGAAGAGAGGCTTTTGAGAGCGATATTCGGCGACAAGGCCGGCGATGTCCGCGACTCGTCGTTGAAGGCGCCGCCGGGGCTGAAAGGCGTGGTCATTGATACGCGCGTATACTTCAGAAAAGAGCGCGACAAACGATCAAAGAAAAAAGACAAGAAGCGTATCGACGAGCTTAAGGAAAAAATAACGGCTGAGATACTCGCGGTTGAGAGGGTAAGACTTGATCGGTTGGTGGAATTTTTAACCGATACGCTGTCAAACGAGATTACCAATTCTCACACCGGCGAAGTGATAGTTGCCGCCGACAGGAAGTGGACCAAGGCGCTTCTCTCGAAGCTTGATTTTATGGCAATCTCTTTTGAAAACGGTTTGTGTCAGAATCCAGAGAAAAATAAACTGGCCGAAGAGGTTCTCTACAAGGCAAACGATCTTATCGCCAAAAAAGAAGACAGGCTTGATAAGGAACTTGATAAGATTGTTCGCGGCGACGAACTCAAGCCGGGTGTCTTGCAGCTTGTTAAGGTTTATGTCGCGAAAAAACGTAAATTGTCGATCGGCGATAAGATGGCGGGGCGTCATGGGAACAAGGGGGTTATCTCAAAGATACTCCCGGTGGAAGAACTTCCGTTCCTGCCCGACGGCACGCCGGTTGATATTGTTCTCAACCCGCTCGGCGTTCCTTCACGGATGAACGTAGGTCAGGTTCTTGAAACTCATATAGGCTGGGCCGCGATGAAGCTTGGTATCAGTTTCGCGACGCCGGTATTTGACGGCGCGAGCTATGAGGATGTAATCGAATTGCTTAAGGAAGCAAAGCTGCCTAAGAGCGGAAAGATGCAATTGCGCGACGGCAGGACGGGCGAACCGTTTGACCACGAGGTAACGGTTGGCCCCATATATATGATGAAGCTGTGCCATCTTGTCGACGACAAGATTCACGC
>JAITUP010000007.1 GCA_031286265.1 Chitinispirillales bacterium
CATTGCGGGCTTGACCCGCAATCCCACTATGTAATCTTGTCGTTGGGGATTGCGGGTCAAGCCCGCAATGACGGGGTGGGCTGGGCGCTCGCAATGACGGCTTTTGAGACAGCCCCTTGCTTTGAAAGTAAAACCCGATGGTCGGGGATTTGACAAAAAAGGATCCTCAACCATCATGTATCCTAACGCCATTGGGGTGCATGATGTTTTACAAAACGTATACATTCTAACGCCATTGGAGTGTATATGATACGCATGGGGGCCGCGGGGGAGCAATCTCTCGCGGTTCTTTTTTTTGGGCTCTTCCGGTATTATGGTGGAAGCGTGCTTTTTTTGATGTTGTCCATTAGCCATCAACACCGTCATTGCGGGCTTGACCCGCAATCCCCTAGCAGGCTTAATTCCTTCCATTCCGGGTTTTCTTTTTCCACAAGCTCATTTTTCCAAGCCCTCTTCCAGTTCTTCAGTTGCTTTTCACGTTCGATGCCGGGGGATTGCGGGGCAAGCCCGCAATGACGGGCATGGAAAAACATAACGTCAAAATCCCAAAACAAATCCCAAACTAGTGTACTATTCCACCATAATTCCTGAAGCCCCTTTTTTTGTTTGTTAATCCAAATACCCCAACCACGCAAGAATGAACATCGCCCTTTCCATTCATACGATCCTTTGTTGTCCCAAACATTATCGGGCTATGACAAGAGGTGAGGCGGACCTTTTTTAAAAAATGGTTTTAAAAAAAGGTTTAAAACCAAATTTACCAACTTTTCTTACTCTAACTTCGCAAACTTAGCTATCAATTTCCGCCTAACCCCGTCATTGAAGAGTACGGTGATTTTTGTGTCTGGGCCGAAGCCGCTGATGTTTACAATTTTGCCGCCGCCGTAGGTTTTGTGGGAGACGTTTTGACCTATGCGGTATTGCGGTTCGGCTAACTGGGAAAACTCGTCATATACCGATTCGCGCCGTATGGGTGATGTTGGCAGCGATGTTGGTTTTGGCGGCTGTATCGTTGTTCTTGGCGACGATGTTACCGGCGACGCCGAGCCGTATCGATTTGTTGGCCCGTGCGATGTTTGTGAGCCGTATCGGTTTGTTGGCCCGAAGCGGGCCATTCCGCCGAAAGTCATTGTCCCGTCGGCAAAAGTGTATAGGTTTTTCGGGATGCTTTCTAAGAACCGCGACGGGTCGCTCGGCTGTATGCTGCCGAAACGGAAGCGTTGGTCGGCGTAGCAACATTCTAAATAATCCATTGCGCGGGTACAGCCGACGTAGAACAGGCGGCGTTCTTCTTCTATTTTGTCTTCGTCGTCAAAATTTTGCCGCGCCGGGAGGATTCCGTCTTCTACGCCTACCAAAAACACCGTTTTGAACTCGAGCCCTTTCGCGCTGTGCAGCGTCATGAAATTGACGGCGTCTTCGGTATTGTTCCAGCCGTCTATGTCGCTGGCTAAAGATACTTCCTCCAGAAAATCGGATAGTGTGCCCGATTTTTTCTCTTCCTGCCACGCGGTTAGCGCGTTCATCAGTTCGTTTACGTTTTCTACCCGTGAGGCGTCTTCTTCCGAGGTCGACGCGCGCTGCGCGAGCATGTCCATGTAGCCGCTCAGTTGCAGGATGTCTGCGAGTATCTCCGCCGGAGCCGCTTTTCTGTCTACCGATTGTGCCAGCAGTTCAAACGTTTCGCGCAAATCCGCAAAACCCTTTTGTGAGCGTGTGCCCAGCGTCTCGCAGTGACCGGACAACACTGTTTGCAATAGCGACATGCTTTTTTCTTTCGACAGCAGCGAAAGTCCTTCTTTGGCCTTATCGCCTAACCCTCTCGCCGGGACGTTCATAATTCGTTCGAAGCTCACGTCGTCTTTGTTGTTTACCAAAAGGCGCATGTATGCCATGCAGTCTTTGATTTCCGCTCTTTCATAGAAGCTTATTCCGCCTACTATGATGTATGGGATGCGTTTTTTGCGGAACGCTTCTTCGAATACCCGTGATTGCGCGTTTGTTCGGAACAGCACGGCTATGCCGCTGCATGCCATTTTTTGTTTCAGTTTTTCGCATTCGTTCGCTACGTGGTCCGCTTCCTGCCGATCGTCTCTGAACCGGTTGATTTTGACGGAAGAGCCTGTGCTTCTGTCTGTCCACAATTCTTTTTGCGCCCGCGTAATGTTTGGTTTAATCGCGGCGTTAGCGAAGTTTAGGATTGCGGATGTCGATCGGTAGTTTTCTTCTAACTTGAAAATTTTCGTGTTTGGAAATTCTTTTTCAAATGACAGGATATTTTCGATTGCCGCTCCGCGCCAGCCGTATATACTTTGATCGTCGTCGCCTACCGCGAAGATTTTCCCGTGGGCTTTTGAGAGCAGGTTGACAAGGTAGAACTGCGCCCTGTTGGTATCTTGATATTCGTCTACCAATACGTATTGGAACTGGCTTCTGTATTTTTCCAGTATCTGCTCGTTATTTCTTAGCATATATACCGTGTTGGTAATGAGGTCGTCG
The DNA here is from genome assembly GCA_031286265.1 of Chitinispirillales bacterium. Taxonomy (GTDB): domain Bacteria; phylum Fibrobacterota; class Chitinivibrionia; order Chitinivibrionales; family Chitinispirillaceae; genus GUT77. The sequence goes on from JAITUP010000007.1 coordinate 2,500, forward strand.
AAGTCCATCGCGTGTTGCGCGTGGAGGGCTTTTTGGTATGCCGTGTACAGTTTTGCGAACTCTTTCTCTCTGAAGCTCGCGGCTGCCGCCTCGCATTGTTCGGGTGTAACGCACAGCGATTTTCGTGACGATATCGCCGACAGCAGCGATTTCGGCGGCATTGCCCGGTCGTCTATGTTAAATTGCGGGAAGAGTTTTTTTATTACCGACAGTTGATCGTTTGTGTCGTAGATCGTGAATCCGGGCAGGTATCCTATGGATTCAGCTTCGCGTCTCAATATTTTCGCGCACAGCGAGTGAAACGTCCCAATCCACAACCCGCTAATCGGCATCAATACGAATTTTTCTACCCTCTCCCGCATTTCACGCGCGGCCTTATTTGTGAATGTCGCGGCGAAAATGCGGTCTGGGCGGTAGCCTTGGTCTATGAGGTACGCGATTTTTGCCGTCAGGACGCGCGTCTTGCCCGTTCCCGCTCCGGCGAACACGAGTTCCGGGCCGTCTATGTAGGCGACCGCTTCTCGCTGAACAGCATTTAACGCCAATGTGTCGAGGATGGTTTTTCGTTTGTCAGTCATAGAGACCCATTAGCGCCCTTGGTTATTACGCGTCGTCTGCCGCCTCGTCGGCGGCGTCGCCGTCTCCATCTTGCGGCGTGTCGCCCTCTTCACCTTCTTCCGATATTTCTTCGTCGAAGGCGGGCATTTCTTCCGCTAAACTCATGGGTACCCATGTCGTATCCCCGCTTTCCGATACTTCCGCCACAAACCGTACGGTGCGTTCCGCGATTTGTGTGATAGGGCCGCTTCGTCCTGTGGACGTTACCGTTAGATACAGTATGCCGTCGTCGCGCACTTCCCGCGCGAAGTCCACGCTGTAGCTTCCGCCTTCTTCGTAGGGTCCGCTGGTGAAGCTGGTGCTCCATTCCGGCGACTCGGTCAGCTTGATGAATGCCTCTTGCAGCCCGTCTTCGCTAAATCTTCGGGCGAGGCGGAGGTCTTCGGCCTGCTCATTCCTGAAATTGCTCAAAAACCAAAATGTGGCAATCGCGATAACCACAAGCGACAGCACACAGAGAACAACCCGGAGAGCAACGCTTCCCGACACGTCGGTATAAAATTTATGTTTCATACGCTCACCCATTTTTGAAGTTATATACTCATTCCACTTTAAAATGGCACTCGTGTTGTCCGGCGACATCACGGAGCAACGTGCGGTCGTCGGACGATGTAGGCGCTATTTTGAAGTGAAACCACCATATTATGCCTCGCACACATAAATATCGTTTATCGCGTGCGCTCATATTTCAAATTCTTTAAATAAAAATTATCTCTGTTGTAACATTTCTCTTTGTTTTTCAAATATGTATTTTATAATGTGTTCCCTCACTTGCGGTTCTATTGCTGTGAATTGCACTAAATATCTGTGTTTCCATTCCGAATCGTCGTCCGCTTTTTCTCCAACCGGTATGATGTGCAGTATCCTCGCTTTTATCCCTGCCAGCACCCGTCCGCCCGCTGTGAGAGCGAGCTGGATTTCGTCCCCTACCAGATGCATCTCGCCGGTTACGAAACTGAGGCCGCCGCCGCCGATGTCGAACGTGCGCGCCTGAAACACTTCCGAGGGCCCTTTTTTTACTATTATCTCGCCCGGGACGACTTTTTCAAGCACCCTGTATTTGATGGGCAAACTCGCGTCGAGCCTGAGATAGCGCCTGTTTTGGCTGCGTGAAAGTTTCAGCGTATGATAAAAAGTAGCTTCTTCGCCGGAGGGGGACGTGTCTTTCACTTTTGCCGTGGCGCTGTATGTCGCGTCGCCTTGCCGCATAAACGCTATCGTCATTTCCGCGCCGAGCGGATAGCGCTCGGCCCCGTAGCTTTGCGGCTGGCGCAATGTAAAATGGAACTCTGTGACAGACGATACCATCGCGCTTTTACCGATGGCCGGCTTGTCAACAAAGATACTGACCTTCTGCCCGACGCTTATATTTCGGGTAGACAGAATGGCCACATCTGTGGCGATGACGGCGTAGCCGAGTTTTTTGCGTATATTGCCCAAAATCTCGTCGTCGTCTTCGGTAGCCTGCGCCGAACGGTGGCAGTTGATCACATAAGTGTCTATGCAACGCTCAAACAGTACCCGCATCTCGAAAATCTGGTGCGATTTCGTCTGCGCTTCCGGCGCGTAGGCCGCGACCTTGCGGAGCAATTTTATCTCTTCGGATTTAAGCTGGCAACGCTCACATCCGTCGTTGAATAGTTTTTCCGAGGCTTCCCGCTCAATCTTGGCGCGCTTGGCGACATGCGCTATGTAGAAAGAAATCAAAATCCCAATCGCGATGCTGAAAAATATGCCTATGGCTATGACGATGCTTCTATCCGGGCCGTGCCACCCGATTTTGGTGATAGGGCTTTGCGGGCTTTGCGAAAGCGCCGGTACGGCGGAAAGCAGACAAAAAAACAAGGGTGAAAAAAACTTTTTCATTCCGATATAAACCCTTTTTCCTTTTTATTATTTACACAAAAACACAGTATAAATGAGTTTCTGACGGCTTAACGGACTTTCGCTCGAACCGTCTGGACTGACCAACTGTAGAAATATAATATCGGGGATATCCTTAAAAGGGTTTTAAGTCAAAATTTTTAAAATATTTTTCGCGATGCCCGCTCCGTAAAGTTAGGAACAAGCAAGGCTCGTCTAAACGGAGGGGGCGATGTTCATTCGTGCGTCGGTCGGGGCGTTGCGGCGCTGCCCTCTCTTACACCTCCTCCTCTCTAACATTTCCTCCCGATATTTCTTGAAAATCAAATTCGTCCTGATCATATTCTTCATTTTCCACTATATCAAGTCGGCAGCGGTGTTCTTTTTCCAGCATTTGTTTCATTACGCCGTCGCTGTCTCTCATATATTCGGCTACCGCCGGGTGTACGGTTACCGTTACGGTTGCCGGTTTGTTTTGTGCCCGTCTGAGGTCTCGGTCTATTCTTGCCGTGACTGTTTCCGGCGAGAATATCCATCCAAGCCCACCGCAGGTTATGCACACGTCTGTGAAGAATTCCTGCAGTTCCGGACGGACGCGTTTTCTTGTTATTTCCATCAGGCAGAATTTGGACAGGCTTGTGCAGTCTGTGGCGGTGGGGTCCGCGCTTAGCATTTTCCGCATCGCGCTTTCGATTTTCTTGCGATTTTCCACGCTTTTCATGTCTATGAAGTCAATCACTATCAGCCCGCCTATGTCTCTCAGCCGCAGTTGCCGGCATATCTCTCCCGCGGCGTCCATGTTGGTTTTGAAGATTGTTTCTTCGAGGCTGCTTTTGTTTTTACCGACGTTGCGTCCGGTGTTGACGTCTATCGCCACGAGCGCTTCCGTTCTGTCAATCAGTATATATCCGCCACTCTTCAGCCAGACTTTGCGCTTGAGCATTCTGTCGAGGTCTTTTTCTATGTTGAATTTGTCGAACAGCGGTACTTTGTCCTTATAATGAAAGACACGTTTGGCCATTTCCGGCGATAGGGCTTTGACATAATTTCTAATATCTTTGTAGTCGTCTTCCTGATCCGCGTATACTTCCGTTACGTCCGTTGAGAAGAGGTCGCGTATGACCCTTGTCGTGATGCCGAGTTCTCGGTGGACCAATTTTGTTCCCGTTCCGGCCAGCGCTTCTTCCTGCGCTTTTCGCCATGCGTCTAAGAGCATGTGGATTTCGTTTATGAACTCCGTTTCCGATACTTCAAGCCCTATCGTTCTAACGATAAATCCGATACCCGGCGGTTTGATTTGCGCAACGATTTTTTTGAGTTTTCTCCGGCACGCGTTATCGCTGCTTTTTTTGGATACGCCTATAAAATCCGTATCCGGGACCAAGACTAAAAAGCGTCCTGCTAAACTTATCTGCGTGGAGACTTTTGGCCCCTTTGTGCTTATGGATTCCTTGAGTACCTGCACTAATATTTCCTGACCTTTTTGCAGTACTCTTTCAATTGGGATTTTTGGCACTTTTCCGCGTTTTGAATTGCCACGGCCCGACGAAAATCGCTCTATGATTTCGCCTTCTTCCATCAGGAGCGACGGGTCTACATCCGAAGCGTGCAGAAATGCGTGTTTGCCAAGGCCTATGTCTATGAACGCCGCCTGAATTCCGGGCAGTATCGACGCTACCTTGCCTCTGTAGATATTTCCTACCAGCCGGAAATAATCCGGCCGCTCAACTACCAATTCCGCTACTTTGCCGTTTTCGAGGAGCGCTGCGCGTTTCTCGGTTGGCGTCGCGTTGAACAGAATTTTTTTTGTCATTAAAATACCACCTCTACGGACAGCGCGAACCTGTGCTGGTTTATGCGTCGGCCGTCTTGATTTTTATGTGTGCCGGCGTACCTCGCCTGGCCTCTGATATTATCCGTAAATCTATAATCTATGAATGGCGAATAGCTAAATTCGCCTTGTTCCTCAATTTCGTCTTCGACATTGCCGACCCTGTGAGTGGTTGTCACCGTTTTTTCGTGATTTACGGCGAGGCCTACGTTTGTTTTGCCCTGAATCGGTATGACCCATCTCCAGAGTTTCAGCTCTTGCAGTCTTGTTGTGGTCGCAAATTCATAGGCGGCGCTGAGCGTATGCGTGTTTTTGACGGAATTTTCGGTGGAGCGTATGCCGATAGTTCTTCCGAGCGCGTCTTTGATTCCCGATACCGTATTGGTAGCGCTTCTCCCGTAGCGATAGCTTGTGCTAAGGGTCGGCCATCTGACGAATCTGCCGTCGAGGCTTATCAGCGGCTGGAGCTCCAGCGCCGTTGTGACATCGCTGCGATCGTTTGTTTCTCTGCGCATATTTCTGTAGCTTCCCGACGAAGTCAGCGCGAGCCGTGTCAGATGTTTCTTTATAAACGACAACTTCATAAGCAAATCCGTGTTCGCGCTCGCTCTTATTTCCGGCAGTACTATGGTTGTGTCTATGAACGCCGTATCGGGCTGCGCGTAAAATTCCTTGCCCCAGCCGTAGGAAACGCTTGAGAAGTTTATCCTGAACGGTTCCGGTATAATGAACGCGGATGAAAAGCGCGCCGACCATGCCCCCCGCGACTGGTCGAAGCGATAGAGTTCGTGATCTATACCCGCTTCCTCCCTGTGCCTCATCCATCCGAGCCCTTCGTTTCCGAGATTTCCCGTAAAGTAGTCGGTGAAGCCGCGTCCCATGCCGAGCTGATGTTTGAAAAATTCAAAGTTGCTTAAACCCATCGTATCGGAGAGGTAGGTGGATGTCAGGAAACTGTTTTTCAGATCGGTTGTGACCTCGTATTCAAAATTTACGGTACGCATTTCAATTTTACTCACGCCATCGCTTAGCCATGTCAGGAAGCTTCTCCCAGACGCGGCGGCGGATGTATCCGTTTGGCTTTGCTGGGCTCTTCTCGCCGATTGCGGTGTGGTGTATTTTCGCAACATGTCGCTCAGGAGCCACGCGTTTCTGAATCTCAACGCCGTGCCTACGCCTGAATTCAGATACTCTACGGGGATGCTGTCTTGCGCTCTGCTCGCGATTTGGCCGGTATAGCTTGCCGAATATTCGATGTTATGCGTCATCCAGCGCACAAACTGCGGCGTGAGCCTCGCGGACGCGACTTGAGTGCGCCCCCGCTCACCGTATAAGAGCCAGTATTCATTCCACTTTTCGCCCTCTGTACGGTTGAGACCGAAAATACCGGGGAGCGTGCTGTCTCTCACGGTTTCCCAATCTGCCCCCGTAGCCACATCCGACAGATCTCGGTCTATTCTGTTGGTATAGGTCAAGGTCAGGAGCGGGTCTATTGGCGCGTAGTTTATGCGTACGCCGTGGCGCATGTCGAATCTGCGGGTTGTGAAATCGTGTACGCCAAGCCGCGGGTCGTTGCGTATTTCGACCCTGTGCTGCATCTCCGCCAAATCGAAACTTATGGTTGACGGCAGAAAACTGAATTTGTAATTTCTGTATAGTGACGGTATCCATTCGACATTTTCAAACGGGGTGGCGCTGGTCCATTCGGGCGGATTGCGCGGGCTTAGATCGTATCGCAGATTTCCGGTGATTGTCTCGGTCGTGTCGGTTCTCAAAAAGACCACGGAATCGGGATGACCGTCTGTGTGCGGGCCTCTGGCCATGTAACTCGTCGTGACATTGTAGGAAACGTCGGTTTTTATTCTGTCGAGCGTAAATCCTATCAGCGGGTTCTCCGATTGGCTTGTTTTTTCGAACGATGTGAAGACGTTTCGGGTTGTGGCGAACGTTTCAAAGTCCTGCGCTCTCGTGCGGTCGCCCTTTTGCTCCCTGCCGAACATTGTGTTGAGCGCGTCGCCGGCCATGTCAAAGAAACCGTCGGGGTTGCCGTCGTCGTTTAGCAGCATTATGTCGCTCTGCGGTTTAACCGCGGGCCTGATTAACGATCCTGACATGGAGCCGCCCACCGGGATTTGAACCCCCCACTCTTCCGGCAGGAATTTGTCGAGCTGTATTTTCGCGCCCACGTTCGCAGTGAGTTCGCTTCTGCTGTCACTTCCGAACGTTGCATCGGTCATGGTGCGGAAATCGCCGCTTGTGTATCCCGCGCCGAAGTTGAGCGATAGGAAATCCGACCACTGTGTGTTCAGGTTGAGCCGCGCGGCGACACCTGTGAGCTTGCGGGCGCCCACGGCCATAAGCTCGTTTACCCAGATTTCGCCTTCATCGAGAGAACCGCCGCCGGTATACGCCACGCCGAACGCCATGTATGTGACGGCCGTAAAGTTGGGGCGTTTGCCGGCCGGCGCCACCACCCGTAGCCTTCCGTCGGTCGCGTCGACAGGTTCATTATCTCCAGCGTCTTGTTCCGCCTTAATTTTCAGATCGGAAAATTCTTGCAGGCTGAAAGCGGCGCGTCTCCAGCCGTTAGCCGCTTCTTGCAAGTTGCTGATCGGCGCGTTGAATTCGTAGTACGTGCCATAGTCGCTACCGAAGCGGAATACGAATCTCAGGTCTTCGCCGAAGTTGCTTCCGCTGTTGTTAAACACTAAAACGGAGACGGAATCATACCCCGAAATATTTTGCGCGTCGTGAATCATGCTCCTGTTCACCATGGCGGTGTCGTTTTGTCCGAGATTTTTGAATTTCAAGCGCAGAGAATGTTCTTCCGGCGTCGCTTCTCCGGCTTTGGGCCTGACGATGAAATTGTGGACGCTTTCAAAATATTTGCTGTCTTCGAAATTGCTTATGCTTGTGGCCTCAATTTTATCTTCCGAGCCCGCCATCGGTTCCCAGTAATTGCCGACGAGTTCTATTCCCGCGACCCAGAGTTCGTGCTGATGCGTTAGCAAGTTTTCGTCAAAATCGTACCACACGAGGCGCATGCCGCGGACTCTCTCCCAGTCGGCTCCGCCGCCTACGGTGTCTTTCTTCACCTCTTCCAGTATATCCCTGAGCGGTATGCGCAAAAATCTCCAGTCGCCTACGACACGGGCATCCGGGTCCGCGATTGCCTCCAAGTCATTGAGGTCTATTTCATACGAATAATATTTTTCCTGAAAAACGATTCTCGGAATGCCGTCGTTGTCTATGTTTTCGGTGTCGTATATGCTGTTGCCCCATGTGCCGTTGGCGTGGGGGAAATTTTGCAGGTTGTCTCTGTCATATCGTTGAAACCGGTCGCCGCTTGGGTTGTCCCAGCTCCTTGGGGATGTGAGAAGGTTTGAATTTTGCGCTCTTGAAAGCGTATCCCAGCCGGTTCCACTTTGGTTTGGAATCATATAAAACTTATTTTCCACATCAAGCCCGTTGAGCCCTCTGTCAAACTGCGACAGTAGCTCCGGCCTGTTTTGGAAGGTCGTATCTTCTATGTCGAATCTGCCGTTTGGCGGCCCGCCGTCGCGTACCTGATCATGACTGAACGTGCCTATCTGGACCATGAGTTTGCCCCTGCTTCCGGTGATCGGCTGTCCGCCGGCGCCCGGCACGCCTCTTGGATTAACTACCATTTCGAGATATTTGTGGTTATCCATGTTGAGCCCGTTTCTTCCAAACGATGTGGTTATCGACGCGTAGGAATTACCGAATCGGTCTCTGATTTCCGGCGGATGACCGCCGGAGGCCGGTGTTGCGTGGAGGCGCAGTACGTCTATGTAGTTGTCGTCGCTGGTGTGGCGTCTATTGTGCGGGTCTCTTTGCCATACGGAATATCGATTCATCCTGTTGAGATTATCGTGGGAGTTTGGCGTGAACCAAAAGAAACCCCATGCCGGGATCCGCCCGGTGCCAAGCATCGCCTGGCCTATCGATTCAGACCATGCCGAGGCGTTGCCGCTGGTGTATGGGCCGGTGAATCCATGCGGGAACGGGTAGTGCGACGGGTGCCAATTTTGATGCCGCAAACTTACGGAGTATCCGTCTTTTGTCCGTTCAAAATCGTCTATGTACGCCGACATGCTTCCCGATCTGTTCGGATTCATTCTGCTGTGCACGATTTCAAAATCGAGTTTTGCCGCCGATTCTCCGGCGGCGTTGATAAGCGGAATCATGTCTACGGCTTTCGTCATCCATTCCGGCTCAAAGTCGAGGCTCGTGTTGAAGCTCAGGTGCAGCTTGCTGAACGGTTCGTTTCCGAGGCGCGGTATGTCTTCCGCTGTAGTGGCCGCGTTTTGATACAGGACACTGGCCGCCATAAATGAGTTTTCGCTTATGAACGGCAGTTTGACTTCTCCGCGCAGTCCGAGAAAAACTTTTTTGTCGAGCACGAAGTCGGACTCGCGCTGGAAGGTGATGAATATCGATTCAGCCGCCCGCGCCCGTGTCGAGATCAGATCGAGAATGCCCATCATGTAGTCGAGTTCGTAGTCTTCGCCTTCAATGAGTTCTACCCCCGTGTTTGTTCTGACGGTAACCGTCCCTTCCAAGATGTTCCAGCCTAAATTATCGTAGGTCGTCCTGCGCATCGAACCGCCGGTGACGAGGCCGTATTTGGAAACGTAGTCCCGCAACATCAGCGTCGTTCTTGAGCCGTGCGTGTATATCGCGTTGACCACCATTGCTTCCCCAAGCGCGTCGTTTGCGAACGGATTGTTTCCGTCCGGCCCCGGCCCCCATGGCGGCAGTATGATTTCGTTTCTCGCGAAGTTGAATATTTCCACGTTATCGGTCCGCGCACGCCCTTGTGCGTCGGTAATCCCCATGATATACGACAGCAGACGTCTGTCGGGCGCGTGTCTTATGGTGTCGCCCACGGCCGGGTCGAGATAATACAAATCGAGCCTCGAGTCTTCAAGTTCCGACAGATGGTAGACGTTGCGCCACATGAGGTCGAAGAGATGGCTGTTTTGCCCGTCTCGCGTCATCTGTTCCATATTGCGGGGTTTAATCTGCTTCAGACTAATGCCAAAATTGTTGTTGAGGTGGCTGTTATTTTCCGCGTTCAGCGGCACGAGACCGCCCGGTGTATTCAGGGTTCCGTCCCACGTGGCCATGGCGACCGCCACAATTTCTTCGTCTCTGATATTACGTTCAAAACGCACCCAGCCCCAATCGGCGTCAACTATGTAGTCTCTGTTTTCGGTGAGCATTATGAAGCAGACATCACTGCCGTCGACATCGGCGATAAAGCGGAGCGTCGTGCTTTGTGAAACGTCTGTGCAAAGGATGGAGACGAACGCCTGAAGGCCTGTAACCTGCTGTTGCGTCGGTCTCGCGCTGCGGTCGGCCCCCGCTATGTTGTGGCCTCGGTTGTATGCGTTTCTGTATAGGGTATCGAGGAAAAAATAACGATTTCTGATGAATTCGTCTTCGCGCTGCGCGGTTTGATTGTTCGGATCGTTCCTGCCTCCAAGCTCCATGGTGAGCGCTTCACCCTGCGCGTGGCTCGCTATGCCTGTCAGCATCAGCGGACCGAACTTCGCCCTTATTTTTCCTCCAAACAGGCCGTCGTGTCTATCCGAATATCCCGACAGAGCGGTTCCCGGCATATCAAAACCCGTGTAGCCGAGTACGATCTCTTGAATTATTTCGTCTTCAAGTTCTCCCGGTTCCGATTCCTTATACTCTACCTTGATATTTTTAAGCGGGTCTTCGCCGAAGTCAAACCCATCCTGCCTCGTGTGGGTAATGTTCACGCTTATAAGCCTGCCCACGCTTCCCGTCATGGAAAAGTCATACTCCGTCTGAAAGTCGAGCGGATTTCTGTCGATGAGCGGCGGTTCATCGCCGAGCCTGGTCGATGTGCGCTCATATGCGGCCGTTAGCTGCAGCCGCCCCTCTATCTTGATGCGCGGCGGCTCGTTGCCGAGCAGTCTTTGCGCCCAGGGCGGATAGTGCAGCGCAAGCTCCCATTGCAGTCTCGGCGTGGGCGGCGGCGGAAGCTGGAGCTGTCTTTCCGCAGTCAATTTGGCATACCACTCGTCATAAAACGAGCGGAGCCTCCTGTCGGCGATATAGTCGCTCAATTCTCCGTAGTGATACGTCCAAACCGTATTCCCCACCGAATCCGCGCGTGAAAACGTGATCTGGCGGCTTTCGAAATTTATGTTCGACGTATCCGTAAAAAACTTGCTGTTATTTTTCAGTATGGCCGGGTTCGGATCCGTAAACGGGCTGCCGTGATCGGATTGAAACGGCGGTTCGAATCCGGGGATCTGCGGCGGTTCGTATCTGAGCCCTTGCGAATACAATAACGTAGCCGAGGCGACGATTATGACAATCATGGCCACCTTCGCCGCTAAAAACATTCGTTTTTGCAAACTCGGTTTCATCGCCTTCGCCTTGCTGGTATTTCCTGAGACGGCGCGGCGTCTCTGCAGCACCTGAATCCTACCGGATTATGCCTGTTCTGCGGGAAGTAGCTATACCGCGCGTCGGCGCAGCGGCTCTGCGCGCCGCTGGCCCAGAATCCGCCCATCACATTATAAAACGAACGATCCTGCGGAGCCGGCGTGGATGTCCACTCGGCCAAATTGCCGGACATGTCAAACACTCCGAAATGGCTGCGGCATTCGGGCATTCTCCCAGATCGCAAAGCGATCGTGTCGCGGGTTACGCAAGCATTCCCGTCATATACGTTGCCATACGGATAACGCAATCCCTCCGGCCCCGCGCAGGCCATTGTCCATTCGTCGGACGTACAGAGACGCTTGCGAACCGAAAAACAGGAATCCATAGCCTGAAACAAAGACACGAAAGCGGTAGGCATGACATCCCTGCGGTTCGGCCATTTGTAGGCATCGATACAAAATTCCCTGTTACCGACGCTCACGTATTCCATATCCTGCGGGCACCGCCCCGTTCGATCAACCAAGTCAAAAACGTAGCGCTTGACCCGCGCGTCCATTCTCCGCCCGCAGTCGTCTTCGGCGCGATAATGGAGGGTCGCGTCCGATGATATGGCGATGGGCCTGCTGTCGTCATAAATATTCCATTCACGACCGTCTAAGCTCCACTCTATTTTGCTTTTTTTGTTTGGGAGAAACCTCACGGAAACCGGCCCGCGGTGAAGCCCGCCGGACGGATCGGCGTACACCCACAGCGCGGTGGTATCGCGGGCGCACGGGTCGACAATTCTCGAAAGCGAATCCGCGCGGGCAAGCGAATCGGCAAGCGCCCTTGCGAGGGAATCGGCTAACGCTTTTGCCAGAGAATCGGCAAGCGCTCTCGATAGTGAGTCGGCAAGCTCCCTTGCAAGTGAATCCGCAAGCGCTATAGCGGCTAATGAATCGGCAAGCATCCTCGCTCTCGCCCTCGCAAGCGAATCCGCCAATGCTCTGACAGCCAACGAATCGGAGAGCGTTCTCGCCCTTGCGAGTGAATCGGCCAACGCCATGGCGGCTAATGAATCGGCAAGCGCTCTTGCTCTTGCGAGCGAGTCGGCCAATAACGCGCTATCGATAGACGCCGTATCGACGGCGACCGAATCGACCGAAACCGTATCCGCGTCCGTATCGGTTCTTCTTTGCCCTCTGCCGTCGCCGCAACGGGGCGCCAACGCAACCAGTAACAGCAGCGCTATCAGCAACAGGCACGACACGGCAATGAGCGTGTTTTTTTTATTCGAGGACCTATCTTTTTTTGACGAGTTGCCGTTTTCCATCATTCAAGCCTACTATAAACCTTCAAAAAATCGACTGTTTCTTTCACGTCGTGCACACGGAAAATCCGCGCGCCGCACTGGTATGCTACCGCGGTCGCGGCCAAAGTTCCCGCCAACCGCTCCTCTACAGGACGCCCCGTAATCGCGCCAATCATTGACTTGCGCGAAACGCCGACCAACACCGGATAGCCGAGTTTCACTATAGCGTCAAGCCCTTTCATCAACTCAATATTATGATCGGCGCTTTTCGCGAAACCAAAACCGGGGTCGAGGATGATTTTGTCATCGGCAACCCCGGCATCCCTAAACAATTTAACAGACGTTAAAAGTTCCCGCCGTACATCCGCAACGACATCGTCATACCGCGGATTATCCTGCATAACTTTCGGTATCTTTCGGCTGTGCATCAATACGGCGGCGCAACCTGTCTCCGCAACGGCGGTTGCCATGCCGGAATCAATCCGCCCCGCGCTGATGTCGTTTATCCACGATGCGCCAACGCCTATCGCGGCGCGGGCCACGGTTGACCAAACCGTGTCTATACTGACAGGCACACTAACGCCGCGTTCCATCAATTCTCTAATAACCGGCACAACGCGCTCAATTTCTTCATCCGCCGATAATAACTCCGCACCCGGACGGGAAGATGATCCGCCTATGTCAATAATATCCGCGCCGTCGCCGATAAGCCGTAACGCATACTCTACCGCGGCGTTTACCGTGTTATAGCGCCCGCCGTCATAAAACGAATCGGCGGTAACGTTGACAATGCCCATCACGGCGGTCTTACCGGTCATGCCGTCGCCCGTTTCATCATCCTACACGACTTTTTCCTCATCGGCATCTTTTTTGCCGTCTGCGGCGGCATCGCCGACGACAACATCGACGGCCCCCACCTCTTCCCTCGGCGGCACGACGCGCGTCTTTTTTGTCGATTCGAGCGTTACGCCGTCAATCACCTGCATTATTTCTTCTCTGTCGAGCAACTCGTGCTCTAACAGCGCGGTTGCGAGACGTTCTAACTGTTCTCTGTTTTCCGTCAATATCTTTCGTGCGCGCGCGGCCTGTTCGTCTACCACTTTCCGCACGTTTCTGTCTATCGTTTCCGCCGTGGATTCCGAATAGTCTCTGTGCCGGTTCATGTCGCGGCCAAGGAAAATCGAGTCGTCTCTTTCGCCATAGGCCACCGGGCCGAGTTCGTTCGTCATGCCGTAGTCGCAAACCATTTTTCTAACGAGCGCCGTGGCCCGTTTAATGTCGTTTGACGCCCCGGTAGTCTGGTGATTGAAAACAAGCTCTTCGGCGACGCGCCCTCCAAGGAAAATACACACTTGGTCGAGAATAAACTGCCGTGTCTGCATATATTTATCTTCATCGGGTAGCGAATAGGTAACGCCGAGCGCCCTGCCCCGCGGGATGATTGTCACCTTGTGCAGCGGGTCGGCTTCTTCGCAATGGATATTGCAGACCGCGTGCCCCGCTTCGTGGTAGGCGGTAATTTTTTTCTGTTTTTCCGACAGCGCCATGCTTTTGCGCTCTGCGCCCATGAGCACCTTGTCTTTCGCTTCCTCAAAGTCGATCATCGTCACTTTGTCTTGATTGAACCGCGCGGCCATAAGCGCGGCCTCGTTGACAAGGTTCGCAAGATCCGCGCCGACAAAACCGGGCGTGCCCTTGGCGATCGTCTTCAGATCGACATCCTCGGCAAGCGGTATTTCCTTGACGTGGACGTTCAAAATCCCCTCGCGTCCCTTGACGTCCGGGGCATCTACCACAACCTGCCTGTCAAACCGCCCGGGGCGCAGAAGCGCCGGATCAAGCACGTCCGCACGGTTGGTGGCCGCTATGAGGATAACTCCCGAATTAGGCTCAAACCCATCCATCTCAACGAGCATCTGATTTAGCGTTTGCTCCCGTTCATCATGCCCGCCGCCAAGCCCCGCGCCGCGCTGGCGGCCAACGGCGTCAATCTCGTCGATAAACACGATGCAAGGCGAGTTCTTCTTGGCGTTTTCAAAAAGATCGCGTACACGCGACGCGCCCACGCCCACAAACATTTCCACGAAATCCGATCCGCTCATCGACAGAAACGGCACCCCCGCCTCCCCCGCGACGCACCGAGCGAGCAACGTTTTCCCCGTCCCGGGAGGCCCAAGCAACAACACACCCTTAGGTATCTTCCCGCCGAGTTTCTTAAATTTCTTGGGGTCTTTCAAGAAATCGATGATTTCCGTGAGTTCCGCCTTGACTTCTTCCACCCCCGCGGCATCGGCAAACTTCACTTGAGGGCGGTCGATATTATGCAGCTTCGCCCGGCTTTTCCCAAACGAAAACATCCCGCGCTGCGCCGATTGCATGTTACGGATAAGCAGAAAATAAAAAAGCACGGATATGAGGATAATGAACCCCACCTGCACGAGTACATTTGCCCATATCTTTTCCGTTTCAAATGTGTAGGAGAATCCCGCTTCGTCCCAAGCGGCGAGCATATACGAGTCGACGAATGGCAAATTTACCGCGAAATTGTTGGATGCCGCCCCGGTCGCCCTGCTCTCTGCCACCGCGGCGAGCGCCGCCGCGTCGGAAACCCGCCCACGCAAAACGGCGCCGCCGTCGTTACGCCGGAACACGGTCACCTCGCTCATAGTCACGCCCGAACTGTCGAGCAACAGCGTACTCCACTGCGAATATGTCAGCTTGACCTCGCGGTTTGCGCCAATCCTCTCCACGGAACGCAACCCGAAAAACACGGCCGCGATTATGATTAGCCAAATTAGCACGGGCCTGCCGCCGCCTGCCGCCGGAGGTTTCCTCCCGCCGCCATCGGGCGGCCGCCTATCGGCGCCATCGCCCTTTTTCTCATCAGTGCCCAATTTTTATACCTCGTCAACCCTCATAATCGTATATTCCTCAGCCACAAGGCCCTCATCGAGGCGCTCATATATCTCCTCGAGTTCTTCTTCATCGCCGCCTCTTTCCCATTCCGGCTTATCGCCGTCTTCGTCAAATTCCGTAAAATCCATGAAGGGCTGGAATTTACGCCCGTCGATAATAACATGGCCGCCTTCAATCAGGCTTTCGAGCTCCACATCATCCGGGAAATCATAGATCGCGGTTACGGTAAACACTACTTTCATTACGTCTTCTCCTTTCACAAATGGTTTATTACTATTTATTAATTTAACAAATTGTCACACACTTCATCAATACCGCAATACAATATAGTATTTTACGTAACGCGGTGTGTGGATTTTTGTTAATTTGTTTATTGATCCCTCGATTAAATATTACACCACTCCGTGGGAGCGACATCACCGCTCTAAGCGCGGTCGTCGGGCGGTGTAGCGCGATATCTAATCGGTACTTCAATAATTGGCGGTTTAAGATTATTATGATGCCAAAAATGTTCGCTTTCGACCTGGACGGCACGCTGTTAGACGCAAACAAGCGCATCAGCCCCGCCAATATCGCCGCGCTACGGGAGATGGCGGCAGCCGGAGCGGTAATCGCTTTGGCATCGGGACGCATCGGCTTCAGCGTGAGGCGATACGTATCGGACCTGGGGTTCGACCCGGCGTTAGTCCTCCTAAACGGCGCGGAAGTCTTCACAAGCGCAAGCCCGGACGCACAATCTATCTACACAGCCCCGTTAGCCTCACAACACGCCAAACACCTCACCGACTACGCCGCGGACAAGCCTATCGCGGTAAATTTTTACCACGAGGATAAAATTCACACCGTAAAATCCGACAATAATGAGGAATGGATAGAACTCTATCGCAAACAAATAGGCGTCGACCGCGTTTTTTTGGACGATTTTTCAACCATGAACAACGTCGCCCCCTCAAAAATCATCTTTATAGCCGATCAGCCGTATATCGACAAACTGGAAAAACATTTTCACTCGCTATGGGCAAGCGATTCGGTCTACGTCTGCCGCTCGTGGAGACACTATCTGGAATTCATGAACCCCAAAGCAAGCAAAGGGATAGGCTTAAAAACGCTCGGTGACGCTCTCGGAATAAAAATGTCTGAAACTGTAGCCTACGGGGACGAAGAAAACGATATACCGATGTTAGAAACGGCAGGAATGGGCGTAGCAATGAAAAACGCGACTGAAAAAGTCAAAAAAACGGCAAAAAGGATCACGGAGTTGACAAATGACGAAGACTGGGTCGCGCGAGAATGGAAAAATATTTCGGAAAATTACTATACTGTAGCTTCTCTTTAAGATAGTGCCTGTGTCGCCGGACAACGCAGATACCATTTTAAGGTAGAATGAACATAAACATACAAACATATTTGAAAAAGGCAAAAAAATGAATCAAATTTTACGTACGATTATCAACCAAAAACACGAAGAAATCCGTGCGCTAAAAGACATGAAAGGCACACTGGTCAACGCAAAACGCACCGATACAAAACGCCCCTTTGTAAACGCGCTAAACAAATATCCCGAACTGGCAATCATCGCCGAGGTTAAAAAAGCGTCGCCGTCAAAAGGAGTGATAAAAGCAGACTTCGATCCGGTAAAAATCGCCAAAACCTATGAAGAAAACGGCGCGTCCGCCATATCCGTCCTAACCGACGAAAAATTCTTCCAAGGGCACGCCGACTACCTGAAATCAGTACGCGGCGCCTCATCGCTGCCCGCACTGCGCAAAGATTTTATCATTGATATCCTGCAAGTCCAGCAAACCGCGCAAATCAACGCCGACGCCATGCTGTTAATCGCCGCGTGCCTTGACGATAGCCAAATGAAAGACTTATATCAAGCCGCCGATGAGCTCGACATCGAGGTATTAATAGAAATCCACAACGCGCGCGAACTAGACAGAACAATGAAATTAGAGCCGCCGATAATAGGCATAAACAATCGCAATCTCGATACCTTCATTACCGATATCGGCGTTACCATGGAATTAATTAAGCATATACCAAAAAATATAATTGTGGTTTCTGAAAGCGGAATTGAAAATGGGAAGCAGGCAAAAGAATTAGCCGCCGCAGGCGTGAGAGCGCTTCTGGTGGGAGAATCATTGATGAGGGCTGAAGATGTCGGGGGATTAATTGAGGAATTGAGGTTTTGAAAAGACTATGAAAAAAACCGTTCTACACGATCTGCATGTTTCCCGCAAGGCCAAAATGATGCCATTTGGCGGATATGACATGCCGATGCAATATGAGGGAATTATTAAGGAGCACGAGGCCGCGCGGACGGGGGCGGCGGTGTTTGATACATGCCACATGGGGGAATTCAGGATTGGCGGCGCGGGCGCGCTTGGCGATCTTGAGAATATCCTGAGCTGCGATGTCAGCGATCTGGCGGTGGGCGCCTGCCGCTACGGGTTCATGTGCAACGACAGCGGCGGAGTGATCGACGATCTGATTATCTATCGGATAGCGGAAGAGTCGTTTATGACGGTCGTAAACGCGGCGACCGCGGAAAGTGATTTTGAATGGATACGGGCGCATATCTCAAAAAATACATCTCTCGAAAATATATCAGCGGAAACGGCTAAAATTGATATCAACGGGCCGAAATCGCCGCATATCGTGGCGGCATTGATGAAAGAACCGATTGACGAATTGAAATTTTTCAGGTTCATGAATAATTTTTATAAAGATACGGAGCTGATCGTCAGCCGCACAGGTTACACGGGCGAAATCGGGTTTGAGGTATATTGCCCGGTCGGCATTGCGGTGGAATTTTGGAACGATTGCGTCGACCACGGCGCAACCCCCGCCGGACTCGGGTCGCGGGATACCCTCAGGATTGAGATGGGATATCCGCTTTACGGGCATGAGCTATCAGCAGACAGAAACGCGTCGCAGCCCGCTTTCGCGCGGTCTATCTCCAAGAAAAAAGGTTTTATAGGATCAAAAGCAGTGTTAAATCCGCCGATTGACAGCCGGATATTATGCGGAATAAGCATAGACGGCCGACGGACGGCACGACATGGCGACACGGTTAAAAACAACAGCGGCAAAGATATCGGCATAGTCACAAGCGGTAGCTATTCACCAACTTTAGGACATGCCATCGCAATGGCTTATATTGACAAAGGATATGAAAATATTGATACAATATTAACGGTAGTCAGCGAAAAATACGAGGTCGTTGGAAAAGTCTGCCAGTTACCGTTTTATAAAAAAAGTACGGGCCGAGCGGATATAAAACTATATTTATCCTAAAATCAACAACTAAAAATATCGTTTTTAGGCGAAATTATCAGGAAATTGGACACGCGAGGATCTTTGAGAAGTGACGTGCAGGAAAGGATGGACGCTTATGAAAAGAGGGTTGAGGCGAGAATTGAGAGGTGGCGGGAGGGAAAATAGCGAATAATTGACAGAACTATGACTTTTTGGCCGATTTAACGAATATCTATTGGCTTTTTCAAGAAAAGGTGTAATTATGAGGAAGAAAATTTTTCTATCAAGCATGATTGCCGTGTTGGCATTTGCGGTAACGAGTTGTGATGATGGCGGATCGCTGGTGAAAAATAATGGTGATACTGATACGCCGATGGGAAGTAATTCACTTGTGGGAAGATGGTATGAAGTAGGTTCTGACGATATACGTGGCACAATAGTTGTTTTCACAGATACGACTGTTACCGCTTGGTTCTACCGGAACAATTATGTGGATGAAGATGGAGCGGTTGGAAATTGGGAAGGCAAATGGCTCAACAACGCCAGATATTTATTGAATGGAGATACGTTACAGCTATTGGAATTTAATGCCGATGAGTGGCATCTTTTCCATTCCTCATTAATATTCAAAACACACTTTGAATTTCGTTCCAATGATACATTGGAGATAGAGCGTTTTGTCCATACCATGGTAGGTTATGCAAGAATAAAATTATATAAAGAGGTACAGCAATGAAAATTAAACACATCCTTGCGCCATTATTTTTATTTCTGTGCTTCACTCCAGGCCGTCCTAACGGTACTTGGAATAATGAGATGGGCTATGGCCTTGTAGACGCTCACGCCGCCGTATCAAAAGCAATGTGTTGGCGAAATATACATAATGTTACAATCTCGAACACTCAATCGTTTGTCACCGGTAATTGTGTCGTTGATATCCAAAACACAACTGTAACTCCCACGGGAACATTAAACGTACGGGCAAGCGAGAGAGTTAACGTCTCCCCAAGTTTTACCGTTCAACCGGGAGGTAATTTTACGATTCAAACGCCTTAGTAACGCTAACGCAATGAAAATGCGTTTGATAGATGGTAGATACTTAACTTAACTTAATTTTTTGAAAGAATAGATGCTGAAAACGGGATCCAAACTGCGGATTTTTTAGGTTTCATAGATGTCTGGATCACAGAAATTTCAAGAAAAAATTTTGATTTAGTAATAGTTTAAAAATTCTAAAACAAAGGAGACTTAACCAAAATGAATCCAAACGATCTAAAGTATTCCAAAACTCACGAATGGGTCAAGTTAGGCGATGGCGGCATAGCTAAAATCGGCATAACCCATCACGCTCAGGATACGCTCGGCGATATCACGTTCGTGGACCTCCCGAAAGTCGGCGCTTCTCTCAAAAAAGAAGGAGAAGCGGGCGTCATCGAATCGGTGAAAGCGGCAAGCGATTTGCTGTCGCCGGTAACAGGCGAAGTTACGGCGGTAAACGATGCTATAGCATCGGCGCCGGAATCGATAAACAGCGACCCTTATGGAGCCGGATGGCTTTACGCGGTCAAAGTTGCCGATCAGGCGGAAATCGATGGATTGATGGATGTCGCGGCCTACGAAAAATTTTTGGAGACGGAATAAATCGTGGGATCAATAACACCATGATTTGTGAACTTCGAAACATCGTGAAAACATATCCGGCGCCGGACGGCTCCGAACGTTTGATGATATTGAACGATATCTCTTTGTCACTTGACAAAGGTGAATCAGTTGCGATCGTCGGGCCGTCGGGTAGCGGTAAGACCACGCTTTTGCACATCGCCGCCGGATTGGAACCGCCGGACAGCGGTGAGGCGCTGATTGACGGGTGCGATATTTCAAAAATGGGCGAGCGTGAGCTCGCTCTCGTGCGCAACCGCAAAATAGGCGTTGTTTTTCAGAGGCATTATTTATTGCCGCAGTGTACGCTCTTAGAAAACGTGTTGATCCCTACCCTCCCCTATCGCAATGAACAGGCGCGGGCGGCGGCGGATATTCTTGACCGTCTTGGACTATCAAAACGCCTCAACCATTTCCCCGCGCAGCTATCGGTCGGCGAATGCCAGAGGGCTGCGTTTGCCCGCGCGCTCATCAATCGGCCGTTGCTATTATGTGCGGACGAACCGACAGGATCGCTTGATCAAGCCGCGGCTGTTGAGATGGGAAAACTTTTGTACGAGATCAATAAAGAGGAGCAAACGGCGTTGATTCTCGTTACCCATTCGGAAAAGTTGGCGGCGCAAATGGATAGAACGTTGGAATTATGTGATGGGAAGTTATGAATAGCGCGCCTAAAATTTCTTTCTGGAATTTGGCGAAGCGCAATTTTGTATTTTATTTGCGGAGCAACATTCTTTTTGCCGCCGGATGCGCAATCAGCGCAACGATATTGATTGGGGCATTGCTTATAGGCACATCTTTGAAAGAAAGTTTGCATAGATTGCATCAGCCGAGATTGGGGGAAATCAGGTGGGCGATAAATTCATCCGCAGGATTTTTCAGAGAGTCGATTGCCGATTCCATTAACACATATCTATCAATCAAAACCGCACCGATATTGCCGATGAGCGGTTCCGTTTGGGTTACGGGAGGAAGTGCGGGAGGGCTTCGGGTTAATATCGTTGGCGTTGACGAGAGATTTTGGGAACTGGGAGCGAGCGGAGAGCGGCCGCAAAATTTTGACGGCGGCGCGTTCATCAATTCCGCGGTTGCTAGAAAACTAAATATCGGCCCCGGCGACCAAATCATATTGCGGTTTCAAACTGCCGGGTCTCTCGCCATGGATGCCCCGTTTGGTTTAGACGAAAACCTGTCGACACTAAATCTACCGATAACATCCATTATCGACAGAGACGGGTTTGGTGATTTTAGCTTGAGGGCGGAGCATTTTGCCGTATACAATGTTTTTGTCCCACTCGCGCTTTTGCAAACCGCTAATGACATCTCGGAAATTGTGCCGATGATTCTTATCGGCGAATCGACTGATAAATCGGCGCAAATTACGAATGAGAAAATTATCAACACGATACAAAAAAGTTTAGACATCAAGGACGCTGGACTTAACGTGCGGGTTGTCGGCGATTATTTTGAAATATATTCCGACCGCGTTTTTATTAACGACCCTCTTAGAGACATGATTATCAATACCGTTCCCGACGCGATTCCTGTTTCGACATGGTTTGTTAATTCAATTGGCAAAGAGGGAAAATCAACTCCATATTCGTTTGTTTCTACCATGCCGATTAGATATGGACAACAGCTCAAAAGCGATCAAATTATTTTGAGCGAATGGATAGCGGATGATTTGGGTGCAAAAATCGGAGATACGATAACTCTAACATATTTTGTTCCGCGTCAAACTTCCGGTTTGCGAATCGATACGTCCACATTTGTCGTATCCGCAATACATAACCAAGACACATCGGCATGGCTCAACCGCTCGCTCATGCCGCCCTATCCCGGTCTTGCCGATGCCGGCAGTTGTATGGATTGGAATCCGTCGATTCCTGTAGACTTAGAGAAGATTCGTATAAAAGACGAGATATATTGGGATCGATATGGCGGAACTCCGAAAGCAATCATTGCCTATGAAACGGCCGAGCGGATTTGGGATAATCGTTTTGGGGCTTCTACGGCTATACGTCTCCCTACGCTCGCGACGGCAGATTTTTTAGATTCTCTTACTCCTGCGATTTGCGGGATACAATTAACGAATGTCCGCGCAAACATCGATCGAGCGGTAAACAATGGCATAGATTTTGCCCCGCTTTTTATAGGCTTGAGTTTTTTCACATTTATCGCGGCGCTTTTGCTTATTTGGTTATTATCGACACTGCAAATAAAATCACGGGAAAGCGAACATAAAATTTTAATGGCGCTTGGGTATTCCAAAAAACACATCTTACAAATTTATCTCTTAGAGGGGCTGATTATCTTCCTCATCGGAATAGCGGCGGCAATTCCTCTTGCTCCACTTTATGCCATTGCGATTATCTCTCTAAAAACGGTCTGGCACGCGGCGATTCAAATGCCTGAATTGGGGCTGCACATTGATATGGCATCGATTTTGATTGGTGGAAAAATTACGTTAATCTGTTCTCTAATCGCCATGCTAATACCGGTCTTAACATCAATGAAAAATAAAGGCAGCGCATCGATACACCGCACATCAATCCGGCGCGCGGCAACGCAAACATTCAACAAACGTCGCTTCATTTTATTGAATATACTGCGCGAGAAGAAAAGGGCTATCGGCGAAATTGCAATACTCGCTTGCGCGCTTTTTGTTTTGGGGACGACGCAACTGTTTCACAGCCACAGCCATACATCCAACATTCGATCAAGCGGAACGGGAGGTTTTACTTTTTATGGCGAATTTAATTCCGGTATACCGCTTGAAGAAACGGGAATAGATTTTTTGCGAGAACGCGGGATTGACGCCAATGCGTATGATTCTGTTTTTCTTTCATTCGCTATGCGCATGAAAGACGGCGACGACGCAAGCTGTCTCAACTTAAATCAGACACAATCACCTGTTTTACTTGGCGCGGATCAAACGTTCCTCGACAGCATCGGCGCGTTTTCATTTGTATCGACGATTAGCGACGTCGACAAAAACCATCCGTGGCGTATTCTCGGCTTGCCGACATCTCTGGCGGTCGAGGACGGCCGCCCCCACAGAACGTCATATATCTACGGTGTTGCCGACGCGAATACAATCACGTGGGGACTTGGCAAATCAATTGGAGATACGCTCTTGTATATCAACGAGCTGGGAGACACTCTAAACATCATTCTCGCCGCCGCGCTAAAAAACTCTATCCTGCAAGGGAAAGTCATCATCGCCGAATCCGATTTCATCCGCCACTATCCATCAATAAGCGGTTATCGCCTACTGCTTATTTCCGCATCGACATATAACGAAAAAGAAATCAGAGAAGCGTTCAGAACATATCATGGCAAAAGCGGTTTATTATATCTTGAAGAAACAAGCCAGCGTCTTAACGCGTTCAACGCCGTTGAAAATACTTATTTGTCAATATTCGCGCTTCTTGGAATGATGGGCCTAGCGCTGGGATGCGTGGGCCTTGGAATTGTCATCGCGCGCAATATAGAAGAGAGGCGCCACGAATTCGCGATACTAACGGTCCAGGGGTTCAGGATTGGCGAGATAAGGCGTATGCTGTTTGCGGAGCACGCCGCGGTAGCGCTGGCAGGAACGCTGGCAGGCCTCCTACCGGCAATCATCGCATTTGGCATAACGGCCGATATACGGACATTACTAAGAATCGCCTCTCTATTAGCCATAGTTCTACTGTGCGGCATGAGCTCCATCATTTGGGGCCTACGGAGACTAAAAGGAAACGATCTAACGGAAATTCTCAAACGTGAGTAGAAATTCCTAAATTTTTTCACCACCCCACAACCCGCGCAAGTTATATTGTACTGTGGGGTTTCCCCGTCTTCAAAAGAAGGTTTTTTAAAAAAGGCTTTACGAGGATTAACAATTATGCAAGTCATCACCGACAACGATAAAAAACAGAAACGCATCCTAGTTATCGAAGACGAGGACTATCTTCGTGACTGTATCTGCGATTTTCTGAAGCTAGCCGGATTTTCGCCTATTCAAGCAGCAAATGGGCGCGAAGGTATGGAAATGTTTGGGCGATATGCGCCTGATTTGATCATCACCGATATCAGAATGCCGGAGATGACCGGACACGACATATTGAAGTTCATACAAATATATTCCGCCAACACGCCGGTCATCGTCATATCCGGTACCGACTCGCTCAGCGACGTGGCCAAGTGCCTGAAACTTGGCGCGTGGGACTACATCATTAAGCCGGTTTATGACTACGGCGTGGTGGAAATATCTATACTGCGCGCTTTGGAGAGGAAGCAACTTATTGAAGAAAATAAACGCTACAAGGATTACCTCGAAGAGGAGGTATTAAAACGCTCGGATGAATTGCTCTCCTACATGGCGCGGTTCAAGACGCTTTTCAACCTTGCGGGCGATGTGCTTCTGATTCACGATCAGGACGGCAAAATCATCGATTGCAATGAAATGGCTTTCAAGCAATTCGGCTGTGACCGCGGACAACTTTTAGAAATGAACATGCGAGACCTCATTGTTGAAGAGGATATTTCGCTATTCAATCAAATAATGGTCCGGCTGCCGCAAAAGAACAGCATAATATTTGATTTGCGATTTTTACAACATGACGGCGACGCCATCGCTATGGAACTGCACGCCACAATGATCGCCGCCGATGCTTCGTGCCTTGTATTTGTTATTTGCCGCGATATCACCGAGAGGCAGCGGACGGAATTGGAACGCAGCGAACTCAAGAAACAGATCGCGGCGGCGCAGAGGATGGAGCTTGTCGGCCTCCTGACAAGCGGCATCGCCCACGATTTCAACAACGTGCTTTCCGCGCTCCTCGGGTACTCATCGCTGCTTCAGACAAACCTTTCGAAGAATGGCGGCGACGAAGACGAAGGGCACGCTGTCGTATATGCCGACAAAATAGCGAATATAGCGGAGAAGGGGCGGGCGCTTACCGGGCGCCTCATGTCGTTCATACGCAAAAAACGCGAGGAACTTGTTCAGGTCGATGTCCATAAAGCAATTTTAGAAACGGAATCCATGCTTCGCCCAAATTGCAAACGTGTGAAAATCAATATAGAATTGGGCGCGAAAAATTGTATCGTGCTCGGTGACGAATCACAACTACAGAGCGCATTTCTCAGCCTTGGGCTAAACTCATACGACGCAATGCCGGATGGTGGCGAGATCTCTTTCAGAACGTTCAACGAAGACAAATATCAAGGCTCGGAACGCAAGGGGTGCGGCTTTATCAGAATCGATGTAATCGATACCGGTACGGGCATTGATGAAAATACCATCAAGAAAATTTTCGAGCCGCTTTTTACGACAAAAGACTCAACTCAAGGAACGGGCCTCGGGCTACCGGGCGTCCTCTACAGCATAAAGAATTTTCACGGCTACATCGACGTAGAGAGCGAGACGGACAAAGGCACAACATTCAAGATCACTCTACCGTTATACGATCCGGCGTTGCACGAAAATATAGACTTAAGCGGCAAACAAACGCTCATCGTCACGGATAATCCCGAAGTCACCGATTTGATGAACGCGAAATTTGCGCGATACGGAATACGCACGAAATTTTACAACGACCCGGAATCAGCGCTCGAGTGGCTCAAGGAAAACGCCGATAGCGCGGCGGTGATTATAGCAGACCTCGACCAGCCATATTTCGACGAAAATGAATTCGCCGACAAAGCGGCGGCCATCGCGCCAAACGTGCTTATCGTAAAAATTCTGTCTAAGGATTTGATATCCATAGGCTCAAATAAAAACTACGTAGCCTTCAACAACACGCCGATAAAATCCGAGAGGTTTTTCGAGGCGTTGACAATGTATATTAGTGATCGTGTTATTAATGAAAAAAAGGAGCATGCGTTATGAAACTTTGTCCGAATTGCAGTATTGAACTAAGCGAAGCTATGAAATTTTGTCCCGATTGCGGCACGGCAATGTCGGAGCCAAAAGAAGTGAACGAGGCCACGGCCGAAGTCAAAGCGGAAACAAATACCGTAGCAACCATGCCGGAAGCCCGCACGGCTCCTCCCCCGGGAACGGCGGCAAATGCGGCGGCGGCAATCCCGCTAAAAGTTGAGAATCATCTGGTAAAGGCAATTATTTCAACCTTATGTTGCTGCCTTCCTTTCGGCATAGCGGCAATCATATTTGCCATGGACGTCAAAGTAAAATTAGCGGCCGGCGATGTAAACGCCGCCCTGGAAGCGAGCAAAAAAGCCAATATGTGGGGTAACCTCGCTATCGGCGTCGGAGCGTTATTTACGCTGATATATTTTGTAGCGTGGCTTGTCCTCACCTTTATGGAACTATAGTTTTTTCACAGACTTGCGACGAGCAAACAATACATGAAACTTGAAAGCACGCAACGCAGGGCTGAAATGGCTAAAGGGATTGGTTTGAGTACGTCAATCGCCGCGATTCTTTTGTTTTTGCGCTTCGCCCCAACGGGGGCGGAGCGGTTCTACCCACGATGCGTTTTTACGGCAATCACAAAAATATACTGCCCGGGATGCGGGATGATGCGGGCGTTAAAATCGTTGGCCTGTTTTGATTTTGCAAACGCGTTTTTCTATAATCCGTTTTTGTTTATCATCATCATACCGCTATTTATTTATATGACGGCAACATATTTGACGCGCGCGATAACCGGCAAGTGGATACCGTCACTATTATCGTCGCCGAGATCCGTTTTACCGGTTGCGGCGGTGATTGTCGCGATATGGATATTCAGGAATGTTTTTCCGCTTGGGTTGTAGGATTATAGTCATTCCTCTTTAATTTAAAATCTTTTTTAAAAGCTATTTTTTTAAAAAGGTCCGCCTGACCCTTTGCCATAGCTCAATAATGTTTGGGACAACAGCCGCTTCCGATTTTTCATAATTTTATTCCTGAACGCACCTGACCGCAAAGCCGCAAGTTACCCTGTTTGTGCTCTCGCCCAGTGCTGGCAGGCCTGAATCCGCACCGTAAAAATAGGCGCTTTCACCGCTGGCCGCGTTTCCTCCCCACCAGTAGGCGTTTTCGCCCATTAGCGCAAATCCGCCGCCGCCGCAACCGCGCGCGCCGCCCGGTATGGCCGAAAACCCAAAATCGTCGGTGCCGTTCCAGTCGGAGCTGGACTTGAGCCTGCTGCCCGCAACCCTCCAGCCGCCGGCGTGCTGGATAAGTCTGGCCCAGTCGTTGCGGTTCGGTAAGCGCCAGCCGCCGGGACAGGCGCCTCTCGCGGCGTTCCAGTTGTAGAGTCTGCCATATTTGCGGCAGTTCGCGTCGTTTTCATTGTAGCACCATGAATTATCGGTCTTGAAATTCAGGTTTTCGGCCATCCAGGTCTGAGTGCCGATTTTGACGATGCGGTACATTCTGCCGTCGCGGGGATCGGTCAGCATATCGCCGTCGTTCAGGTTGAGGTTTGCGTGCATCTGCCGGAAAATGTCGCCGGAAACGTCGTCTATTTCTTCGAGGTTTCTGATATCCGCTTGCCCGGGCGACCCGTGAACGCTGCCGGTCGACGCGTTAATCAGGCGGGCGGTAACGTGGAAGCCAGCGTCGTCGTTGGGGCCGATCAGTTCAAGAAAACAAACGTAGGCCGCGCCAATCTCGAGGGCTACCTTGTAGACCTCGTCCCTGATTAAGGAGCCGTTAGCTCGAAAAATTCTGTCCTTTATAGGTTTCTGTACAAACGCGTCGCTTCTGCCTACGACGCTATATAGATTGCTCGCGGTGAAAGGTATGATGAATCTGGATTTCAACACCCGCTTCTGCGCATCGGTGAGGTCGTTGTTGACGACGATAATCACGATGTTCGGCCTCTCGTGAACGGTCTGCGCGGCAGCGATCTTCCCCAAAAATTCGGTCGTACGGGCACTCTGAGAGCGTTCCTCACCGGTTTGCGGATCTACGGCTACCAGCAGGTCTCTGTAAAAACCAAGCGCGTCAACGCGAATTTTGCTTTCGGCGAGGTGCTCAAGCGCCTCTAACCTTCTGCCGAGAGCGATCATCTGCTCAAAAAGATCGAAAAGACGGTCGGCTTCGTTTAGACCCGCTTCTATCTGGGAACCGTAGTAGGCGGCCAAATCGGCCCTCCTGACGGCAGTGAAAGCGTATACCGTGTTGGTCGCCGGGTCGTGATATTCGAAAGACTCGGCGTTGGCGACTTCCGCGGTTGCGGAAGCCTGAATCAATTGACCGTAGTTTCTATCGATGGACTCACGGGAACGGTCTCCATCCTGTATCCTCGCGCTTACCGTCTCTGTGCGGGACACCGCGGTTACGCGGACGATAATGCTCTCGGAGAGCTTGTTCTGCGCGTCTCTCACAACGCGGTTGATGGCATCGGCGATGCTCATGTCCCGGCCGACTTGATCCTGCGAAAACCCGGAGTACCACTCACCCTGCGGGTAGTTGGCGGCGCGCCAGTTGTCGTCTATCCACTGCGGCGCGGCGCTTTGAGCAACCACAGTACCGGCCAAAAATATCGCGACAGCTATCGCCGCGGACTGAAAAATGTTGTTCCTTGCCATAGCAATCTATGCTCCTGACGAAAAATATACTCATTCCTCTTCAAAACAGCCCCTGCGTTGTCCGGCGACATGCGGATATTATCCGCACATACACTGTACTATTATACCGCACGTACGGCCATAATGTTACAATATAAATTATGGACAGACAAAAAAAGAAAGAAATATTTTGCCGTACGGATCACCCATTATCGAACTGCGTCACATTATCCCAGATTGTCCATTAGGCCGATGTTTTAGTAAAAATATGCCAAAGGCCCGTCATCGCGAGCGAAGCGAGGCGATCTATTGGATTGGAACATCAAAATCAAAATCAAAATCAAAACCAAAATCTTTAAAAGCTTTTTAAAATCTTTTGGGGACGGGGCTCTGCCCCGTAACGCCCCGATACATAAGGCCCCCTGCGGTCCCCCATAAGCGGCGACCGCTTACGGGGGACACGTGG
>JAITUP010000142.1 GCA_031286265.1 Chitinispirillales bacterium
TTGCATGTATTAAGCACGCCGCCAGCGTTCGTTCTGAGCCAGGATCAAACTCTCCGTAATATTAAGAGTCCAATTTAGCTCTAACAAAAAAAACAACTGGAATTACTACAAAAAAAAAAATATGTTCAGAGAACCCGTATCATACATCAATGTCTTCAAAGAACAAAAAAAAACAAAAAAATAAAAAAAATAAAAAAATCTTTTTTGGGGACGGGGCGCAAGATGTGCTCCCGCACGCGCTCCCCCGTAACGCCCCACCTAAAACCTATATATCCTAAAACCCGTACCCTAAAACCAAATACGGGGGATGTAATCTGCAATCCATAGAACAACGGGGTAAAATCCCGCATAGCCCTATAAAGATAACATAAAAAATGCACCGTGTCAATACCTTTTTTACTTTTTTTTAACTTTTTTTCATTTTTTACCGAAAATAGCGATTTCAGAACGATTTAAGGCGTTTTGGGGGGGAGGTATTTCGCCCGGACAACCGTGGAAAAGGGGGCGACGCGGGAATGAACAGCGAAATGACTGCTCAAATGAACCTTTGTTGTCCATAAATTTATCGAGCCGCAACAGGAAGTTATTAACCCGGCGGTAATTAACCTCATCCGTAACGCCCCGATGCAATAGACCCCCTGCGGTCCCCCATAAGCAGCGACCGCTTACGGGGGGCATGTGGGCATACAATCGGGGCAAAAATGCTAAAATCAAAACCAAAACCACCCTATCGACTTGTTTTGATTTTAGCATTACACCCACCCGTATGGTTTTAAGGATAAGGGTTTTAGCGTATTAGGTTTTAGAATGGGGGCGTTACGGGAGATAGACTATGCTCAAAGTGAGTGAGGGTGTACAGTGTACACCCTGCCCTATGATTGAAAGAGGGAACTTTGAGCCCCTGTCACCAAAAAAGAATTTGATTTTAAAGACTTTGATTTTAAAGACTTTAAAGGCTTTGATTTTAACATCAAGGTCAATTACCGCCGGGTTAATAAGTGGACATTTTTAAAAAATAGCTTTAAAAAAACTCCAAGCCCACCAAACATTATATTACATTAGTATTATACGGCGTTTGATCGGCGCATGCCGAGGTAAACAAGTTGTAGGATTAACGGGCTACAGCCATACTACAATGAATCTTTAATCTTTAGACTTGAGAGAGTTGGGGTTGTGCGAAAAAAATATAACTACCTACTACTGGGCATTTTTGCGGTATTATCGGCGTTTATCGCCGTTTCATGTTCTGCGTTGAGCGGGGCGTCGAAGGGTGGCGGGCCTGAGGCACAGACTGTCGTCGGTAATGTGCTTGCCGTTAGAGACGGTGATACGCTGGCCGTTGACAGAGGATTCAGGTTTGGGCCGCAGGACGAAGTGGCCGTTCCGCGCACCTCCAAGCTAAAGGTAGGCGTCGCACCGGATGCTCCCAGGTCGAGGATAGGCGCCAGGCCCTCCTCTTTTTTTGTTAATGAAGGATCGCTGTTTACCGTGATGCCGTCCGCGGAGGCTGAGAAGGGTGCGATTGCCGTTAAACGCGGAGAATATTATTTTGCGGTACGCGATGAAGGGAAATTGACCGTTTGGTTTGGGGATATCGCCGTTAGCATGGAGAACACCGACGCCGCGCTGGCGATTAACGCTCCGGGGCGCATGGCTGTATTTTTCGTGATTGGCGGGCAGGCGGTTATCAGGCGCGGCGACGAGGTAGAAACTCTTACCGACTGTCAGGCGGTGGTATTCGACGCGGCGGGGATCTCGGAAGATGCCGGGGTTACCGCGATGCGTGGCACCATCATAACGCGCCTCAAGAGCTGGGTCGGCGAGGAGGCTGTTATGACGGAGAATTGCTCACCTCCGCCCGCAGGCGCGGCGATGGTGAGGTATGCCGATGGGAGCCAGCTATCGTATGATGAAACATCAGTGGCGCAGCCTTTGGCGCCAATCGCGATTATGCGGCAAACTACGCGCCCCAGCCGGGCCGAGTCTGAGGTGGCTTTGGAAACGGTGCAACGTCCGGAGACCCGCGTCGGCGGACCAAGAATCGAGAACATCATGGGCCCCCGGCGGATCCATGCCGGCGAGGAGTTTGCCCTCAGGTGTTCGCTCTCCGGGCCCGTTACGCCGGTTGGTTACGTTTGGCTGTTTAATAGAGACGGTAAAGTTACCGAACACAGGACTACGGAGCCACGGATCGTCATAACGCTTGAAGAGCCGGGAGAAGTTGTTGTAACGTGCGCGGCGCTGGCGGAGGGCGACGTGGTGCTCACATCGCTGCAAGCGAGGCTCCGGATTTTGACCGGCCAAATCGCGATTAGCGCCGGCGGGCCATATTCGGCGGTACGCGGCAGACCGGTAAGGATGCTCGGAAACGCGAGAAGCCGCTTCAGCGACATAGTGCTATACGAATGGTACGTTTCCGGCAACCCTGACGAACCCGATTTCTCTTTCGAAGAAAACGCCATTATCGAACACACGTTTATGGCATCCGGCGAGTACTGGGCGATTTACAGGGTGACGCTCGCCGATGGTTCCTCGGCAATCGACACCGCTATTGTCAACGTCGTTGTGCTGCCTCCAACCGCAAACGCCGGGCCAGACATAGTGTCGTCGCCGGGCCGCAGAGTGAGGCTAAATGGAACCGGCAGTACGGTAGGCGGCGAGATTGTTAAGTATGAATGGGATCTCGACGGCAGCGGCAAATTTGGCTGGAGTTCGGAGAAGAGCGGAAACGTAAGCCACATTTTCGGACAGTATTCGTTTCCGGTTCTCAGGGTGACCGACAGCGAGGGCCTCACCGCGACCGATACCATGCGCGTTGTTATTTGCCCGAGGGATATGGTTACGGTGGCGGGCAAATTACTTTGTGTAGACAAGTATGAATGGCCAAACAGGCGCGGCACGGTTCCGACTGTCAACGTGACCTACTATGAGGCGGCCGCGGCCTGCGACAGTCTCGGCAAGCGTCTTTGCACCGCCAGCGAATGGAGAAGAGCGTGCAGAAACGACAGCGATCTGAGGCTTGTGGATGGGCGCTCCTACCCTTATGGCGACGCGTTCAGCGCGAGGGCGTGTAACACGCTCGATAACCCGAGGTCGAGAAATACGCTGAGTCCGGCCGGTCTTTTTGGCGATTGCGCCGGGCGGCTTTCGATTTTTGATATGAGCGGCAACGCTGCGGAGTGGGTCGCCTCGGACAATTCCGCCACGGCTCCCGCCTACGGTGGATTTTACCAGAGCGGCGAAGACGGAAGCGACTGCGACTCCTTCATAACGCTCAATAAGGATAGAGGGTATTTTTACGTGGGATTCAGATGCTGCAAATAATTTTGACAAAAATTTCCGCCTATTGCGGCAAGCCAAAACGCTTTTGGATTCCACTTCTTTGCGGATTTGCGTATTCGCTTTGCCTGCCGCCGTTTAGCGGGTTGCTGCATCCGGTCTTCGCGCTGATGCCGCTTTTGTCGTCCGTTGTGCTGATTCCGCTCTTTTTCTTCGCGACGAGGGCGCCGCGCCGCCGGGCTTTCGTCTATTCATATATATACTGCGCGGCCATGATTTTAGGACAGAAATACTGGATAGGCTTTGTAACACAAGAAGGCTTGTGGATATACATTTTGATAGGCGTTGTGCTGATCTCGCTCGTGTGGGGCGCGCTCTATTTCACGGCCGCGCTCGCGTTCAGATACTGCGCGCAAAAAATCCCGCGGATGTACATCGCCGTATACCCCGCGATATGGGTGCTCATCGATTTTTCCAGAACACTCACCGACCTCGCGTTTCCGTGGTCATACATCGGCTACAGCGCGACGGGGATACTGCCATTGGCGCAGTTTTCATCGTTTACCGGCGTGTGGGGGTTGTCTTATCTGATCGTTCTCGGCAACATAGCGATATGGGAATTATTACGCGCGCACAAAGGCGGAGACAGGGAAATCGTCCGGCAAAAATGGCCGACGTTTGGAATATGGATTGCGCTCATAGTCGGAATTTCCGTGTGGGGGCTGTTTAGAATGAACAGAGAGCCGCCAAACGCGGACACGTCAAAAATCGCGCTCATGCAAAGCTACATGGATCAATTTAACTGGGGCAAGGGATCGCTTGACACGGCGGTAACGGTCAGCGACAGCATGATAAGGGTTATTGAGAACGATAACCTCGACTTGATTGTATTCCCCGAAAGCGCGTTACTGTGCTATCTCGACAGGCATCCGGAGATCAGGGCGCATGTTTTTGAGTGGGCCGATCGCGCGGGGGCGCCAATCATGGTCGGCGCGTCGCACTGGGAACGATCGGCCAATGTGCCGCCGGGATCGCCCATGAGAGACGAGGCCGGAAGAAGAACGTTTGACGTATACAACACAGTATTCCTAACGGAGAACGGACAACTCACGCCATATCATAAAATCATGCTTGTCCCGTTTTCGGAGATAATGCCGTTTGAAGCGCAATTCCCCATTTTCTCGAGGGTAAATTTAGGTAATGCCGGCTTTACAAGAGGAGCGTTCGAAGCCGTATTTCGCATCAATAACAATTTAGAACTGGCTCCGTATATTTGCTACGAAATGATCTTCCCGGATTTTGTAAGAAGAAGACTCAGGGAATCGACAAATCTGTTGGTAAACGTGACGAACGACGGTTGGTTCGGAAGAACGTCCGGTCCATACCAGCACGCCGTAATGTCGCAGATGCGGTCGATCGAAAACGGCATATCGATGGCCCGCGCCGCAAACTCCGGAATCAGCATGTATGTCGATCCTCACGGCAGGATTTTGACGAAAACGGGGCTTTACACAAGAGAAATCGCGGTAAAAGACATCCCGGTATACCGAATAATGACATTCTACACAAGATTTGGCGATTGGTTTGTGTTTTTTTGCGCGATTTTGACAGCGTTCGGAATTTTGGCCGGTGTAATACAAAAAAAACGGATGGGCGAAATCACCAATCCGCTGTTAGTCGATGAACAGAAGCAAAAATTGACACCGGCCGGCGTTTGCCAATCGGAACGTGTCTGATATCGCTATACTAACGTCGGCACGTCCAAAAATTCTGTTTTTATCCCGAAACGCTTACCGATAAAATCACCCAACGCCTGCACCCCCGGTTTTTCCGTATGGTAATGACCGCCGTAAATCACGTTTATCTTGCCTTCAAGCGCGGCGTGATGATTCCAGTGGGCCGGCTCACCGGTTACGAACAGGTCGATTTTCTTTTCTATGGCCTCAGGCAGCGCCGCTGTCCCACCGCCCGCGATTGCCGCCACACGCCATATCTTCTGCGGGCCAAACGACAAAGACGATACCGGGCCGCCAAATTTTTTCCTGACAATCTCGGATATCGATTTCAAGGTGCCCGCCCGCGGCAAGTATCCCTCAAATCCAAGGTAGAAACCGTTTTTGTACATCCCGAACGGCTGCAAATTTTTGAGCCCGAGCGCTTTTGCGATCATGATGTTGTTGCCGAGCGCCGGGTGAAGATCGAGCGGCAGGTGCGAGGCATAGAGGCTAATGCCGTTTTTCACAAGAAATTCAATCTGCCTGTAAAGAGGCCCGGTAAGGCTTTTCAGGCCGCCGTCCCATATTATTCCGTGGTGGACAATTATCATTTGACAACCTTTTTCATGCGCGAGCTTGTAGGCTTCGAGGCAAGCGTCCACCGCGAGGCCAACCTTTGTTATCTCTGCCGCGCCTTCTACCTGCAGGCCGTTAGCGGAACTATCGGCGATTTCGGATGTCCGCAGAGTTTTGTCGAGAAGCGAAACTAAGGCCTCTCTCGAAACCTTGGGTTTTGCCCTTGCCCTAACGGTCGCCGGTTTGATTTTTTTACGTGCGTTCATTGTGTAACCTTTCGGATATATGGTGTTGACGGCAATATTGTAACATCGGCTTCATGATGACTAAATATCGCGTTGCGCTGTCCGGCTACATCACTGCTCTAAGTGCAGTCGGCGGGCGGTGTGGCGCAATATTTAATCGATACTTCAATAATATAATAAAATGATTAATCGGTATTTCAATATTTTGTGACGACAATAATTTTCCGTTCTCCGATTGCCGAATTTCCGACATCGGTAATCTGTACGTCATGCTCTTTGAACTGATGTATATCGTCCAAGACCTTACTTTTGTAGAGGACGATTTTTCCCTGTGGCTTGAGAAGGCTCAGCAGTGGGAATTTATACTGTGGTTCGATTTTTACAGAGCGGCATACTATCATGTCAAATTTTTCACGATATTGAGACCCCAATTTTTCAATCCGCTGATCCTCAAAGCGGCAATTTTTCAATCCTAAACGCACAGACGCCCGCTTCACCGCCTCAATTTTTTTTCTCCTCGAATCGAGCAGCGTAACTTCCATATCGTCAAAACAAATCGCTAACGGGAGGCCGGGCAGTCCCCCGCCTGTCCCAAAATCCAAAACCCTGCGTTCACTAAAATCCACGCATTTTATTGACAGTAGCGAATCAAGAAAATGAATCGTCCATATATCATTAGGGTCGGCCTGCCTCGATATCAGGTTGATTTTGGCGTTTTCTTCGATTAGCCACGAATGATATCGTTCGAATTTCTCAAGGAAAGCATCTGTCGGAAAATGTTCGCTCAAAAAACGTTTAAAATATTCTTTTTGTTCCATATACGCCATAATATATATTGTATTCGTGCCGACGCACAAGGGTCGACAAATAAATTATCTCTATCGGAAAAATGTTTTGCAGGGGAGCTATTACATCAACCCCGCGATTAAATTAAATTTGGAAGGCGTAGAAATGTCAAACTACGAAAATCTGTATTCAACGTGCGCCCGCGGCATGCGTTCGTCCGAAATCCGCCGGATAATGAAACTGGCTGCGGACCCGTCTCTGATCTCATTCGCCGGCGGCGCTCCGGGGATGTCGCTTCTCCCCGTAGAAATCGTCGACGAGTTATACGGCGGTCTATCGACACAGGCAAAACAAATCGCCCTGCAATACGGCGCGACAGACGGATACACACCGCTTATCGGGGAGCTAAAAAAATACCTCGCGACAAAAAATATCGCAACGGATGGGCAGGAACTAATCGTAACCACCGGCGCCCAGCAGGCCATAAACATCATCGCCAAAATATTTTTAAACCCCGGCGACGCCGTAGTCACAGAGAACCCAAGCTTCATCGGCGCGTTGGCTGCGTTCAAATCTTATGAAGCGGACACGGTCGGCGTACCGATGGACGATGAAGGAATCATCATCCCAAAGTTGCTTGAGACGCTTGACAGATTAGGCTCAAAAGCAAAGATACTCTATCTGACGCCCTACTTCCACAATCCGGCAGGCATTATCTACAGCGCATCCCGCAAACGCCAACTGTTAGACGCGCTCAAGGGTAAAAAAATCGTCGTGATTGAAGACGATCCCTACGGCGAACTCTACTTTGACGACGCCGATAAAGAACTGACAATCCCGATGAAAGCAATGCCGCACGAGGGCGTTACGATTTGCTACGTGGGCTCGTTCGCAAAAATTTTAAGCCCCGGAATGCGCCTCGGCTGGCTCTATGCAGACGCGGAACTGATAGACAAATGCCAACTTGCCAAACAATCAATGGATGCCTGCTCACCGGTCATAGCACAAATGTTAGCGTACGAATTTTTATCTAAAGGCAAGCTGCCGATATACCTGGAAACACTACGCCCGGCATACAAGCGCCGCGCGTCAACAATGCTCGACGCGCTCAAAGAACACATGCCAAAAGATGTAAACTGGACAATCCCAAAAGGCGGATTTTACGTATGGATAACACTTCCTGAATACATGAACGCATCCGACGTTTTCCAAAAATCATGCGAAAACGGCGCGGCATTCGTAATAGGCAGCGCGTTCGATCCGGCAGGAATAAAAAATAATTGCATGAGGTTAGCATTCTCAAGCACACCGGAAGAAAAAATCACAAAAGGAATAGAAATTATCGCGGACGCGGTAAAATCGTTTATAAAATAAAGGAATATTAATTATGATAGACAAACAATTACTCGACATTCTCTGCTGCCCGGAAACCAAGCAGAACGTTACCTTAGTTGACGCCGATATCATCAAAAAAATCAACAACGGCGTCAAAGCCGGGAGCGTGATAAACAGAGGAGGCGTAACAGTCAAAGAATTGATAGACGGCGGCCTTCTTAGAGAAGACGGAAAATATCTGTACCCGATTCGGGAAGACATCCCGATTATGCTGATTGACGAGGCTATTTCGGTTTAGCGGGAATTATCTGCAGGGCGGTGATAACTATAAAATTTTAGAAAGTATATTTTTTAAAAAAATTGCTTTTTGTGACGACAATTATTTATATTGATTTTTTGTGTTGTGGTTTTTTGGGGGACGGGGGATGCGATAGGCAACCCGTAGGAAAAAGGTTAAAGGTTTTATTTTGTACCGGCGTCGATTTTAGCCTAAATCTAAGGTAACGGAGGGGAGGGATTGGTTTATTATGATAGAAGCAATATTGGCTTACATGTCGCCTATAATTATATACTATACATTTGCGTACATGGCTACTTTCACCTCAAAAACAGCCGCCAGTGCCACAAAGATGCCGTTTTTGTCTCTTGACAAAACTGCCTCTCCCACCCCCCCACTTTCTCTTTTCTTCTATCTACAATAAAACAAAACACAATACCAAAAACAATATACATTATTATATACACAACCACA
>JAITUP010000182.1 GCA_031286265.1 Chitinispirillales bacterium
CCGCATAATTTTTTGCCTGATTTTTCTGCTCGTCCGTCAACGGTTTCTCATTACGCATTCCGCCAGTATCGGCCTTTCTAAAATCTTCTACTCTACTCAATATACTATTTTCCACACCATACATCAACTTTTTTTCCAAAATTGCACCCTCCGTTTTGACTAATGACACATGCCATTTACGGTTGCCGGAACGGACGACCGAGGACGGTCGTCCCTACGAACATACACGAACGGACCCCCAAAAAACCGAGATCCGTCCGCTAAATCAATTGCTTAACTACCTGCCGTCCTTCCATGAATCAGACGCTTGCAGATTCCCTTCCGCGTACGTCCATGTAATCTTCTGGTAGCGTAATTGGACTTCCTCCATGTGCTCGAAGCGCTCTTTGGAGGGGTCTTTTACGTTGTGCATTATCGGATGGACGGAGCAGACTTTAACTCCCTCGAGCCGATGGCTAAAATACTCCGTTTCGGTGCCGGTGTCGTCGATCTGGTACCACTTGATCTCGACCTCGTTGAATGTTTGGCCCTCGCACGCCGCCTTGTAGAGGTAGGGCGACGAGGCGTCGATCGCTTTGAGGATGCGGATTGCCTCGTGCTTGCGGGTACCGGTGAGCTTGCCGGTGTCGGGGTCGGTGGGGATGCGGACTTCGTGTTCGAACTCGAAGACCTCCACGCTCTTTTCGCGGCCAATGACGTCGACCGAACCTTCGATCGGGTTGCCGGAATTGTCTTTCATCCACATGTAGGCTGGTGTTGGCATATTATGCCTCCTTTAAAAAAGGTTAAGGTTATGAATTTAATGGTTTTGCGTTGATGCCGAGGTAGCGGGCGACCGGGGACGGTCGCCCCTACAGAGCGTAAACGCATGGTTTTAATGGTTTTGCGTTGATGACGGTATGGGACGATTGCCCGTTTACAGAACGTCAACGCGGGTTGTTTTGATTATTCCTTTCCTTTGGGTAATTTGGATACCAGAGATAGGTTAATGTCTATACCCTCAATCTGGAAATGAGGAATAACGGACAGGCTGACCCTGAAGAAACCCGGGTTGTCCTCTAATTCGGTGACTATGACGTCGGCGTCTTTTAGAGGGTGGGTGGCTATCAGGTCGGGGCCGGGGTCGTTCATTTCGGTAACGAGGCGCTTTATCCAGCGGGTTAATTCCTCCTGTAACACCATGCGGCTCTTGGTTGAACCGATGTTTTCGCGCTGGATCACCTTGAGATAGTGGGCAATGCGCGAAATCAGGAATATGTACGGCAGGCGCGAGTTTATCCGCATGTTGGCGGTTATAGTCGGGTTGTCGAATTCCTGAGGCTTTTGGGTGGAATTGGCTGAGAAAAAGCAGGCGTAGCTACGGTTTTTGTAGAACGAAAGCGGGATGAAGCCCTCCTGCGCGAACTCGAATTCCCGTGTTTCTGGAATCAGAATCTCGGTTGGGATTTTTACTTCCGTCCCCCTGCCGGCGTCAAAAACGTGTACGGGCAGGTCGTCCACCCGGCCGCCGGATTCGGGGCCGCGGATTTGGACGCACCAGCCGTTGTCGATAAACGAGCGCACCATGTTCGACGCGAACGCAAACGTGGCGTTGCCCCACAGGTACTTGCTGCTGTCGGCGCCGGCGACGTTTTCCCGATAGACAAATTCCTTAACGGGCGCGGTATCGGGGCCGTAAGGAAGACGCAGCGAAAAACGAGGCAGCACGAGGCCCACATAGCGGCTGTCTTCGCTTTGCCTAAACGAATTCCAGCGCAAAAACTCCGAGCGTTCCATATAGTTATGCAGATCCTCAATCTTCGTCAAATCAGCCGCTTTCTCCTTAGCGAAAAATTTTGGAGTAGCGGCGCCGATAAACGGACAGTGGCACGACGACGCGACGCGGGAGATTTCCTGCAACAGGGCGATGTCGGCGGGGCTCGAATCAAAATTGAAATCGCTTATCATCGCCGCGTACGGCTCGCCGCCCGGAGTGTCGTACTCATCGGTATAGGCGTGCTTGTAAAGCCCCGACTGAATCGTTTCCGGAACATCTTCAAAATCCTCAGCCAGTTCGTCTTTCGCGACGTTTAAGATGTTGATTTTAACGTTTTTACGGAAATCGGTCCTCTGCACTAAAAAATCGAGGCTGCGCCATATCGATTCGAGTTTCTGAAACGGCGGCGCGTGCAGTATCTCGTCTAATTGCAACGAAATACGTTTATCGAGCGCGGCTATGTGCGTGTCGAGAACGGCTTTGTCGATTTTTTCTATCGTACTCTCGGATTCGAGTACGCTGTCAACAAACAGCGCGAGCGCGGCGCCTATCCTCTCGCTTGCCTTGCTCTCGGCGAGGGCCTGAGGGTCCTTGAACTTTGAGATGGCTATGGCGGCGGTTGGGGGAGCGATGTTCATTGTTTGATACACGTACTCCAGCCCGGAACCAGATGAGGTTTGGATATCCTCGCTGGGGGTTTCGCCGGATTCTATTGTGGCGACAGGTAATTTGGGGGACATTTTTTTGTTCCTTTTTAGGTTTTGGGTTTATGGTATTGATTTTTGGTCTGTTATGACGTTGATCAATTTACCGTAAATGTTAATGTTAACGTTTAATCGGGCGGATGGCCGCTTGGATTAACGTTATCGTTGAATCAGGCACGGGCGACCCGGAGGGTCGCCCCTACAGGGTGATTGGTTTTAGGCCGGTTTTATCCTCCAGTTCGGGGACGACTTTTTGCAGTTCGGTGCGTAATTTCCGGGCTGCA
Organism: Chitinispirillales bacterium; assembly: GCA_031286265.1. Taxonomy (GTDB): domain Bacteria; phylum Fibrobacterota; class Chitinivibrionia; order Chitinivibrionales; family Chitinispirillaceae; genus GUT77. The sequence continues at coordinate 2,745 of JAITUP010000182.1, forward strand.
TCGGGGTTTTTGACCAGTTCTTCGAGGCGGCGGCGGAATTCCCGGTTGTCGAGAAGGTTCGACTTCAGGTCTTTTAACAGATTCCGCGCGGCGAGCAGACGGCTTAGTGACGGCACTGCTGACGCCACGCTTTCGGGCCTGAAAGAATCTATGCCGGTGATTGGGATGTTCACCTCGAGATCCCCGTCCCCGGCGAGCCTGTTTTCTACCGTGAACGACAGGTTGAGGCCGAAGTCGGCCATGACCTGTTGAAAATTGTTCTTGTCGACAGCGATTTTTTCCCTGTCGGCAATCCTGCCGTCTTTAGGCTGCCCCGTAAAATCGCCCATAACAAGCAATTTCAACGGCAGTTCGACGCTTTTTTTCGCGTCGCCTTTGCCTACGTCGAGTTTGAGATTAATCCGGGCAGCCGGAATCTCGTTTTGGAAACTTCCTGCCATACTTTACCGCCTTTCCTTTATTAGGGTTTTTATTGTTTCGATACAGTCGAGTATCTTTTGATATTCACCGTGATTTAACTTGATGACAACCGGGGCTTGCGGGTTGTCTGTACTGCTGGCAGTGGATTTGGGGGTGACGGGTTGACCGGCGGGATTGGGTGACTGGTCAACAGGTCGATTAATTGATTGGGCGGCAGATTGGTCAACTGATGGATCAACAGACTCATCAACTTGCTTCGCGCTTTGGATCACGGTTTCTATTGACTTTTCCCATTCGGTTACGCGCTTATACAATATAAGAGGGAACGGCGCGCCGCTTGATGAGAACCGCTTTTCGAGCGCGGGCCTCAACTTCAACAACGCGTCTTTAAGCCGCGCAACATCCCCGGCATCATCAACAGACACATCCGCCTTTGGACACTGGCTGCTAAACCGCGCCTCCGAAAACCACCTGAGCGCGGCGAGTTTAGCGCCCTCGCGCGGGGGGAAGATCTGTTCAAAACTGTCCGTACAGTAATCCGCCAGCGCGCAAAAAACATCCGCCAGCCTCCCCACATCGCCCTT
>JAITUP010000198.1 GCA_031286265.1 Chitinispirillales bacterium
ACAAAGCCAAACTCAATAGATAATTGAAGTTAATTACCGCCGGGTTAATAACCATATGGAACAATTATGGCCTCACGATGCCGCCCAAAAAAATGCCCCGCCGGGAAAATGGCGGGGCATGAAATACTGAAACCTAATAACTAAGACTTAGTTCGACCGTGTCCTTGGTAACGCGTAGTATGTTACGGTTACCTTGGCGCCCGGTACTTCAATTGTCTTGGGGCTAGTTCTTCTATGGCCCATTCTCCCCCTTCTCTTGCTGAGAAGTGGGTTATCGCCTTCTTCGTAATTAACACCATACCAACCCCACTCTGAGTCACCATCAAAGAATCTCGTTAAATCAAAACCGATCTCTAAGGAGACGTCTTCTGGGTTGATGCCAAATTCAGCTTGAATAGTGTAATCTGCTACGATTTCCCAAATTACCGGGTCATCGCTATCAGGCATTGTGAATTCCGGGTCTGCAACGCTTAAAACGGCGATAAAAGTCCCGCTTTCCACTTCTAAAAATTCTCTACCATTGTTCGGGCTAACGAATTCACCTGATTGTCCTTTGTCAAGAAGTGGGCTAGCATCTTCAGGGAGCTCGGGAAGCCCAGGAGTTCCATCTACGAAACTGGGGCGAATAACGAAATCATCATCTGAAATATCAAGATCATCAAATACATTGACATACCACCAGCCTATATCTTCTTCACTGACAAAAATGTACTCAATATTAGGCTGCCAAACCCTTTCCCAAGCGAATCTGATATACGCAAAGCCGTGTTCGGGTTCACGAGTATCAACTGTTACTGCCGTAATAGTTAGGCTACGCGCGGGCATCACGAATATAGCCACTTCGCTATAACGGTCGGTACCATCTAAAAATGTTACATTATCCAAGCCGTTCCAACGATCAAATTCATGATATTCCGGAAGGGTGCTGATATCAAATTCTATTAAAATCCACTCACCCTCGAAAACTTCATCACCATTGATGTAGTCCCAAGTTTCACCTTCGTCATAGGAATACAGCGCATCGCCGCCGGTGATATCAATGAAGAATTCTATTTCCTCGATCTCCCTAAATTCCGCTGTTATTGTAACAGCCACGGCGGGCATTGTGAAGAAAGTTTCGGGATCGTAGCGATCATCAAATCTGGTGTTCGCACTGGAAGGCGTAGCGCTCCAGCGATAAAACTCATACCCATCAGCAGGTTCATTGGCGAAAATATCAATGGTATCGCCTGCGAACATGGGAGACCCACTATTCAACGGATCACCCTCAAACTCCATAGTCCCGCCGACAATCGTAATCGCGTGCCCGGTAGGCAACACAGGATCAATAGGATCATCAGTCGTGGATTCACAAGCCGGCAAGAACAATCCAACTGCCGCCAGTACCGTTACCAGCGAGAACATCTTTTTGAACTTCCACATAACACACCACTCCTTAATTAAATAGGTTTATACCGCAAATGGCAAGGGGGCTATGTTTTACGTATAACCCCTTGCCTGTATTTTACTGCTTTTTTCCAAATTGTCCGCCTTTTTAAGGGCGAGGTGAACAAGTTTCGGCTTACCTGCGTCCTCTTGTTCCTATTCTTCTGTTCAGCAATTCCCTAACGATTTCATCGGATACCGCCCGTATTTCCGCGGCGTTTCTGATTAGGGCTGTGCTTTCGCCGGTTGCTATTACACGGCATGTTTCGAGGTCGAGTATTCTCGCCCACACGCTGTTTCCGCGCCCGGCTCTTTCGATATCGATGACTGTCAGGTATTCGATTTCGAAGTCTGTTCCGATTCTGCAGAAGTCTCTATCTTCCAAGAGTCTGTTTCTTTGGCGTGCCTGCGCTCTGTCGGCTTCTCTGAAGAATTCGCGCGCTCCGCGTCTTGGGGCGGAGTAATTTGGGCTTGCTACGAGTCCGTTTACGATGGATTCGGCCAGCGCTTCGGCGTTTTGCGAGTTTTCTTCACCGAAAACGTAGGCTGCTATTTGGTTTCCGCGACGGGCGGGCGGGGGCGGAGGAGGCGCCGCGACGACCTGGCCGCCTCTGCGGATGACTTGTCTTCTCTGCAAATCTCTCGAGAGCGCGTCCGCGGCGGCGTTAATTTCCGCGGTGTTGCGGATCAGGCCTGTGAATTCGGCCGATGCCACCACGCTACAGTTACTGAGATTGAGTATGCGGGCGAATATGCTGTTTCCGCGCCCGGCTTTCTCAATATCAATGACCGTCAGATAATTCAACTCGTAATCGGTACCGATTCTGCAGAAATCTCTGTCATCGAGCAACCTTCCTCTTCTGTCGAGACGTGCCTGCGCCTGCTCAACTTCGCGGAAAAACCCGCGTGCCCCGCGTCTTGGCGCGGAGTAGGCTCTTGCGTTTGCGAGGCGCGTAACGAGCGCTTCCGCCAATTCTTCGGCGTTTCTCGCGTTTTCTTCACCAAACACATAAGCCGCTATGGCATCGCCCGACGAAGCCGGAGCTGCTGCCGACGTGGCGGCCCTTACCTGAGCAAAAACCGATACGCTCAGCAGGGGCAGAAGCGCCACCGCCGTAACTAGTGTTTTTTTAAACCTGAACATCTCAAACCCTCCTGCAATTAAAGGTTATTTATGGTATATAATACACGCACTACACACGTATAATCGATTAAAACACCCAAAACTTGAGCTCGAGTGATTCTGTATAGTATACATTATGGTTAGACTGTGGCGCAATATGTTTTGTTACAATATTTTTTTATTTTTTTATAACGCGTTTTGCTCCGGGTTTCGCAGCATAAACACCGATCCCAAAATAATCACCGACAGCGCTAACGGAACCGACCAATATGCCCCATAATTCACAAATCCCGACGAATCGGTGAATCTGTCGGCCGTCAGCCCCGCCGCGTAGTTTCCGAGAAACCCGCCGATACCGCCGGTCAAAACGGCAAACAGTTGATGCACCCCGGAGCGGTCGCGATCGCCGCAGAAGCTATCGAGGCAGATAACGGCGGTGATCATGGTAAACGTATAAACCAGCCCGTGAACGCTCAATCCGGCATATATCAGCGCCCGGCTCGACCCGACGGCGCAGGCGGCAAAGCGGAAAATACCGATACCCACGCCAATCGCAAGCACCGCCTTGGGCCCCCAGCGTTTCAGCAAAAACCCAAGAATGCCCATCGCGGCGATCTCCGGCACCTGTCCGAGGGTCATAGCCGGCATGATGTCTTTTTCGGCAAACCCAGACTGCTTAAGAAACGGCGCGGTGCCGAGGGAGTAAAATTTGTCGGCAATCGTGAGCGCGGCGGCGATGAGAGAAATGGCGAGCACCTGCGGCTTGAACACAACCCTGAACGCCTCCATCGGAAAAAAGGCGCGTTTTTTACCGTAATCGCCGTCGGATGTGATTTTTTTGACCGGAATGGTCAGGCTGTAGGCCGCCATGATAAACGACGTTACCGCGGATATCTTCAGTACCAACGGCAGCGGGCTCGCGCCGTTGTCAGACAGGCTGCGGTCTCCCATCACCAAAAAACTGAACACCCAGGCCACGGCAATCCATCCAAGCGTCCCCCAAACGCGGATGTTACCGAATTTCCGGCGGTCGGTGGGCGCGTGGTGAAACGTGATCGCGTTTATGAGCGGCACGGCGGGGTGCATAACCATGCAATATATAAAATAGACAAGAAGCGTCGGATAAAACTCCGTCTGCCTCGCAAAAAACAGCATAAACACCCCGCCAAGGGCATTCAACAAACACAAAAGCCGCTCCGAACTGATAATCCGGTCGGCAATAAACGTCATAAGCGTAGGCGATACGATAGACCCAATGCCCGAAAGCCCAAGAACAAGCCCGACCTGCGCCCCGCTGAAACCGAGGCAATCCTTAAGGTAAAGGCTAAGCACAGGCCCCGTCGCGCCCCAAATAAAAAACTGAATGAACATCAAAAGAGAAAGGCGGGCTTTAGGGTATCTCATGGCTTTTCTACGTTACATTTCCGGGAATGATTCGTACAACATGGGTAAAATAGTTCTTTTCACGGGCTAAAGTCAAAACCTTATTAAAAAATCAAAGTCAAAGCTCGTTCCGTATGTGGTCCCAACCTCGCGACGATAACTCCTCCATCCCACCGTCATCACCCTGCACAAACATCCCCGATAGCTTGGATGTGAAGCGGCCTAATCGCGTTATATCGACATTATCTACGGCGCCGCGTAAATCAAATGCCGAATCGCACGCTACCAGCAGCTCATATTCTTCACCGCCGTGATAGAACCAATCGCGCCAATCACGGGTTAATTCGGTTGACAGGTTTATCATATCCATGCCCGGTTGCAAGTCCTTGTCGAATATGAATCCGAGGCTGTTGTCGCTGCACAGCGCGGCCACGTCTTTGGATAATCCGTCTGATAAATCCATCATCGCGTGTACATGTTTGCATGCCGCGAACGATACGCCTTCGCTGATTTTTGGAATTGGCGATATGTGCGCGCCGGCAAACTGTTGATATCGCGCCGGGATGTTTTCGCGGCCCCAGTGCTGCAAACACGCTAATCCCGCCGCGCTTTTTCCGGGCGTGCCTGTCATCCATAGAGCGTCGCCGTCAACTATTCCCGTGCGCTTTACCGGGCGCGCGGTTGGCGGGACCGCGCCGATCAGGGTTATGCCGATAATCCAGCTATCGCCGCGGGACAGGTCGCCGCCGATGATTGGGAAGTTCCATCTTGCGCAGGCGCGGGCGAAACCGTCGTAGATTCTTTCAATTGATTCATTGATATCGGTATCGTTGCCGTTCGCGCGTTTTTTGGGGAAAACCAGTTGCACGATCGCGCTGTCCGGCAGGGCGCCCATTGCGGCGCAGTCGCTCAAGTTGGCCACCATCGATCTGTAGCCGATCTCCTCGAACGTCATCGTATCCAACGAAAAATGGACGCTCTCAACGGAAACATCGGCGGTGATAATCAGCCGCTCGCCTGCCGTTTCGTTGACGCGTATCGCCGCGTCGTCCCCTATCGTCAATTCATAATGCCGATTGTCTGCGATCGGCAGACGGTTTTGCAGACGCCGTATCAATTCGCGCTCGGTCATTATTTAGACATCCGCAAAATCAGTCTGACCTGATCCACGCTGACCTGATGCAGTTTCGCTATCTCGGCTTCGTTTAGCCCGTCGCTTGCGGCATTTATTATCAGCCCGTTCAGGTCCTCTCCCGTGGCCCTCGGCGGAGGCGGTTCCGGCGCGTTGAGTATCAGCGGGGGCGGTTCGGCCGGCGGCATCGGCGGCGGTGTAAACGGTACGTTACCCGTTGGCGGCGCGGGCGGCGGCATTTGGTAATCATTATGGCTTGTTTGCGGCATTGGCGGCGGCGTAAACGACGCGGTGTTTACTGACGGCGCGGATGGTATCGGCGGCGGCGTGAACGGCGCGGCGTTTATTGACGATGCCGGAGACATCGGGTAATTGCTATTGTCGGGCTGCGGCGACAGTTTGCGCAGATGTTCTACGAGCGAGTGCAGATTTTCTCCACCGCCGCCGTCACCGCTTGCGTTGCCAATATTGCCGCCGTAATTAATTTCGGGGCCGGTATCGATCGTTTTATTTTTGGCTGTCGGCGGTGCGAGGTTCACTTTGCGAATTGCCGGTTTTTTTGCAGACGCGCGGTTTTTGTGTTTTCTTTTGCGTCCGGTAAATATGCCCATGAGCAATATCAGCACCGCTAACACCGCCACCGCGCCCGTCCCCACAATTATCCAGTCAAAAAGTTCTTTCGGTCTGAACGACAGGATGCTTTCCGGGATGATTCCGGCAATCCAGTCAAACGATAATCCTCGGTCCGTCGTTTCCGACGGCGTACCCGATGGGTAAGCGGCCGCGATTTGTTCTCTCATACCCGAAAGCGTATCCCGCAGATTTGCGGTTATTGCTTCCAGATCGCCGATAGGGCTACCCGAGCGCTTACGTGCCTGTATCTCCACTTCTATCGAATCGAGGCGGTTCCTGAGTTCGAGGAATACGTCGCTAATACTTTCAGCCTCTGCGTATATCGGCATGGAGATTGTAAGCAGAAGGGCCGCGCCGGCTATCAGCGCCGCCGTTCCGGCCCTCGCAAATCTCAACGAAAAAAAATTACGCATCGCGCCTCATCTCCCCTCGGCAAGCCTGTTAATCAAAAATTCCGGCATTTTGGCTTTTCTCATTTTAGCCTGCGCCTTTTCAACGTTATACGGTACACGCTTCAGGGTAAAGGTCTTTTTATCGGTGTCGAGAAGCCCGTAGGAGCTGTCTTTGTTTCTGTCTCTCGGCTGCCCAACACTGCCGACGTTTACTAACAGCCGCAAATCTTTTTTCCCCGCGTATGATATCCACCGTTCCTCGTGGCTGTATATTTCCTCATCGTCAAGCGCCATTATCGTCGGGATATGTGTATGCCCTATCACGCATATCCGGGTATCGAAATATTGAAAGTTAAACGCGGCGTCCTCGAGCGATGTTATGTAGTACCATTTTTTCGGTTCATACGGTGTCGCGTGTACCATTGTCGTCATGCCGACGGCTTTGGTCAATGGTAGCGTCGAGAGGTAACGCCTGTTTTTCGCGGAGAGTTTTTCCGCCGTCCACTCGATGGCCGCGCGCGCGTGGACGTTGAATTGCCGGGTCGTCATGAGGCCTATCGCCACGGCGTCGTGGTTGCCGAGCAGCACGTTCTCCCCGCAATATTTCGACACGCGGTCTATGCACTCGTTTGGATTCGCACCGTAGCCGACGATGTCGCCAAGGCAGCATATCTCGTCCGCGCCGGCCTTTTTTATGTCGTCAAGAACAGTGTCGAGCGCTTCCAAGTTTGCGTGAATGTCGGATATGAATGCAATTCTCATCTATATAATATACTACATTGTGGGAGTAAGCCGTGTTTTTTTCGTAAAGCTGAAAGATTAATCTGAATTGTTTGCTTAGGATTAGGATGTTTTTTTAAAAGCTATTTTTTTAAAAAGGTCCGCCGAGCCCACTGATACCGCTCCGTAATGTTTGGGACAACAAAGGGTCGTTTGAATGGGGAGGGCGATGTTCATTCTTGCAGGGTTGGGGTGCGGTGGCTTTTTTTAAAACCTTTTTTTTAAAATGTGTCGCCTAACCCACTGATGCCGCTCCGTAATGTTTGGGACAACAAAGGGTCGTATGAATGGGGAGGGCGATGTTCATTCTTGTGGGGTTGGTGGGGCATTTGGCAGGGGCTGTCTCAAAATCCGTCATTGCGGGCTTGACCCGCAACTTGTTTATCTCGCCGTAAGGCAATCC
>JAITUP010000234.1 GCA_031286265.1 Chitinispirillales bacterium
CCCGTAACGCCCCCATTCTAAAACCTAATACGCTAAAACCCTTACCCTTAAAACCCTACGGTCGGGTGTAATGCTAAAGTCAAAACAAGTCGATAGGGTGGTTTTGTTTTTGATTTTAGCATTTTTGCCCCGATAGTATGCCCACATGTCCCCCGTAAGCGGTCGCCGCTTATGGGGGACCGCGGGGGGTCTATCGTATCGGGGCGTTACGGATGATAAACTACGCCCGAAGTGAGTGAGGATGTACAGTGTACATCCTGCCGCTTGATTGAAAGAGGGAACTTATGAGCCCCGTCCCCAAAAGATTTTAAAAAGCTTTTAAAGGTTTTGACTTTGATTTTGGTTTTGATTTTTATGTTACAAGCCAACAGATCGCCGCGCTTCGCTCGCGATGACGAGCTTTTGGCACGTTTTTACTAGGCATCAGATCAGCCTAATGGACAATCTGTGTTTAAAGTGGAATGAGCATATTTGACAAGAACAGGCGGGAGATCATTTTTTTGCATTGTTATAGGAAAAATATGCCGGGCCGATATTATTTTATTGCTGTGGATTACTTGAAAACGATTTTAAAATATGAAAGCAAATAACTCCGATAACCCCGAAAAGGCCGATAAAGCCGCCGTCTTTAAAAACGGCGCGCTGATTCATTTGATAGGCACGATGGATGAATTAAATGCGCATATAGGGCTAATTAAGGCAAAAATAACGGGCAAAAATGAATACAAGGGCGAAAACGGCAAGGAATTTATCGAATCAATACAGAAAAATCTAATGAAAATAATGGCACACAGCTCTGATATCGCCAATGAAAGATACTTTTTGACCCAAGCCGAAATCACTGAATTAGAACGGAAAATCAACAATTTACAAAAATACCTCCCTAATCAATTCGTATTGCCGGGGGAAACCGAGATTGAGGCTTACATCCACATAGCCAGAACGGTGGCAAGACGCGCCGAGCGTCAATTCGTTGCCGCCGCTACGGAAAAACCGCTGTGTTTCTACGCGGGAACATACTTGAACAGGCTGTCGGATTATTTGTTTGCGCTGGCCTGTATGTCAGCATAAATTGCCGGCAACATGAAAAGCGATTTTTTTATTTTCTTGATAAAAAAATTGCATTTTCCTTCGGCATGATATATTTTATGCTTCTAAAGCTGTGTGGATTTTGGGGAAAAAACTATAGAAAGGGCATTTATCGTATTATGAAGAACATGGGCTTACGTTTCGGCATTGTAGCCGCCGTGCTGGCGCTGGCGGTGTATCTCCTTATACCGTCGTTCGAGTTCTACTCCAAGTCGGAGGAGGAGCAGGAGGCTATCCGCAGGGATAACCCGGCCGCGCTCAAGCGCGTCCTCAACCTTGGGCTTGATTTGCAGGGCGGTATGCGTCTAGTGCTTGAAATCGACCGATCGGGGCTTGAGGCCAACGACAGAGACGTTATCGACAGGGCGTATGCCATTATTGAAAACCGCATCAACCAGCTTGGCGTGGCGGAACCCGTCCTCCAAAAGCAGGGGCGCGACAGGATAATTGTGGAATTGCCCGGCATTAGGGACGAGCAGATGGCCAAAGATGTCATCGGCAGAACCGCGCAGCTTGAGTTTAACCTCGTGCGCGACGACGCTACGCGCGAACGGGCGCTATCTATTGTAGAATCCGTTGTCAGCGGCCGATTGGAGCAGGAAGCTGAAGGAGAGGAAAAAACTGAGGACACAGAAAGCGTAGAAAACGCGGAAAGTGCGGAAAACGGGTCTGCTGATGCCGATGTCGATGCCGTGGCTTCTGTCGAAGATGAGGATTATGTGGAAATGGCTGCCGACAGCAGACTTTTTGGCGGCGAGGGCGAGGCGAGGGACATTGATATTGAGGAACCGGGAACTTTCCGGTCGATGATTGAATATCTGGGCGAGATGGCCGTCGTGAGGACGGATAACGTGAGGCGGGTTGCCGAATACCTCGGGCGCGACGATGTCCGCAGGGCGCTTGATCGGGCTGGGCTTGGCGGTAACTCTTTTCTTTGGGGCAACGAAATTTTCACGCCGAGCGGCTCAAACATCACGTACAGGTTCCTGTATTATTTGAAATCAGCGCCGGAAATGAGGGGAGATGGCATCAAGAACGCCATGTCCACCATAGACCAGAGCGGGATGCACGCGGGCCGCGCAAAGGTCGATTTTGAGCTGAACGCTGCCGGTGCGCGCCGGTTTGCCACGGTTACGGGGTACAACATCAACAGACAGCTTGCAATCGTTCTTGATTCTACGGTATATTCCGCGCCGCGTATACAGTCTCGTATCTCCGGCGGCCGTGCCGAAATTACCGGCAGTTTCACCGTGGAAGAGGCGAGGGCGTTAGCTATTATCCTGCGCGCCGGGGCTCTGCCCGCACCCGTGCAAATTGTGGAAGAGCGTACAATCGGTCCGTCGCTCGGTCAAGATGCCATACAGAAAGGTATTATGGCCGGGGTTATCGGAGTGGTGCTTGTCGTCTTGTTTATGCTCATTTACTACAAGGCCAGCGGTGTGATTGCGCTTTTTGCCTTACTCCTTAATATGTTGATGGTTCTCGCGACAATGTCCGCCATAAGTGCCACGCTGACGCTTCCCGGTATCGCCGGGCTCATACTCCTTGTGGGTATGGGTATTGACGCCAACGTACTCATACTTGAGCGCATAAGGGAGGAGTTGCAGTCCGGTCGGACGGTGCGCAGCGCGATTGAGCAAGGATACGAAAACGCTTTGTCGGCGATTTTGGATGCCAACATCACATCCATTATGACAGGATTCATTCTTATGTGGAAAGGTACCGGTCCGATCCGCGGTTTTGCCGTAACGCTTATTATCGGTATCTTGGCATCGCTCTTTACGGCGCTGTTTGTGACAAGGCTGTTGATGATGGCGATGTTCCAGAAACGGCAAAAGTTGAGTATTTAATGCCGGGGCGGGCTGTTTTTTGGCCGCCCGCGTTTTAGAGACGTCAATAAACAATATTTTTTATAAATTAGGGAGCATAACAGATGTTACAGATTTTCAAAAATACCAAATATGATTTCCTGTGCCACTCCAAAAAGGCGCAGGTTGTTGTGATTGGGTTCATGGTGGTATCGCTCGTGATGCTGGTTATCAACGGCGGATTCAATATGTCGATCGACTTCGTCGGCGGTACAACGATGCACATGAAATTCGAGCAGCCCGTACGCGATGATCTCACCGCGATTAGAAGCAGCGTCGGCGCGCTTGATTTTGGACAGCCGGAGATCAAGAGCATAGGCCTTGCCGATAACAACGAGTTACAGATTACGGTGCGTAGCCAGCCGGAAGGCGTTGACGTGGTGGGGGCGGTAAGGGGCGCCCTCGCGGGCAGTCTGCCCGGCAACGATTTTGAGATGCTGGCCATAGAACACGTCGGTCCGAAAATCGGAAGCGAGCTGACGCGCGATGCCATCATCGCCTCGATTCTCGCACTCATGGCGATTTTGCTATATATCGGTTTGCGCTTCAAACTCTCTTACGCCGTGGCCTCCGTCATTCCGCTGGGCGTCAACGTGCTGATAATGCTCGGTGTGTTTGCCATTTTCGAGTTAGAATTAACGCTGCCGTTTTTAGCGGCGGTGCTGACGGTTATCGGATACGCGCTCAACGATAGCATAGTAGTTTTCGACCGGGTCCGCGAAAACCTTAAGAGCGGTTTGCGCGGCGGCAAAAAATTTTACGACGTAATCAATGCCAGCATAAACCAAACCCTGGCCCGCACCATCGTAACATCCGTAACCACACTGTTTACGGTTGGCGCTCTCTATATATTAGGCAGCGACTCAATAAAAAACTTCGCGCTTGTTATGGGATTAGGCATCATAATAGGCACTCTCTCCACAATCTACATCGCCGCGCCGCTGCTTGTAAGGTGGCATAACAAGTGGCCGATTGTGAAGTAGGAATATTCTTGTACATGGCCGGCCGGAAACGGTCGGCCATGTGCAGCAATTTTCTATAGTCATTCCATTCCTAAAGTGTTTTATTACGCGGATTGTTTGGGGCTTCGACAGCAACGTCATTGCGGGCCATGCCAAGAATGAACATCGCCCTTACCGTTCTAGTCGACCCTTTGTTGTCCCAGACATTACGGAGCGGCATCAGAGGATGAGGCGGACCTTTTTAAAAAAATGGTTTTTAAAAAAGGTTTTAAACAAGATTTATCTCTTAATGGACAATCCAGGTTTAAAGTGAAATGACTATATCTTGCAAACCTCATCCGACGACAGCAACTTATATCCGTTTTTGACAAACATCGCCGCCGCGGCGTCGGTGTCCTCAAATCGTAAAAACAATATCGCCCTGTTTGACATTTGTTCAACGAATGAGTACATGTACTCTATGTTGACGTTTTCCGTGTCGCAAAGTTGCATTATGTCGTGCATGATTCCTACCTTGTCCGCGACTTCAACGGCGATAATGGGGTTCTGTTTGGCCATGAAGCCGCCGTTTTTCAGCACGTCCGTCGCTTTGTCGGGGTCGTTTACGATCATGCGCAACACGCCATATCTTTCATTTTCAGCGATTGTGAGCACACGGATGTTGATGCCGCCGTCCTTAAGCGCGGCGGCGGCGGCGGCCATGCGGCCGGCCTTGTTTTCCAAAAAAACGGAGATTTGTTGTACAGTCATTTTTTTTGATCCCTTTTATTTTTCAACTGAGCATTGTGCTTGTGCCGCCCGGCGACATCACTAATGTAGTGGCGGTGCAAGCACAATATTTAATCCTTTAATATCAAATGTTTCTTTTATCAATGATACGTTTCGCTTTGCCCTCGCTTCTCGCTATGGCTTTGGGTTCTACCAATTTTACCCTGCTGTGGACGAGGAGCGCGTCGCAGAGCGCCCTTTCAATCTGGCACTCTTTTTGCTCGATGAATTTCAACCCGTCCGAAAACAGATTTTCCGTCATTTCTACCTGGACTTCAAGATAATCGAGGTTGTGCTTCCGTTCGACTAATAGCTGATAATGCGGTTCTACACCGTCTATTTTCAATAATACTTGTTCGACCTGCGACGGGAATATGTTTACGCCGCGGACAATCAGCATGTCGTCTGTCCTGCCCAAAATTCTGTGCATTCTGACCATTGTGCGGCCGCACCCGCATTCATCGCGCGTTAGATATGTGATATCGCGCGTACGGTAGCGTATTATGGGCGTGCCTTCTTTTGTCAGCGTGGTGAAAACCAGTTCCCCTTTTTCACCGTCGGGGAGCGGTTCGCCGGTGTCAGGGTTGATTATTTCGGGGTAGAAATGGTCCTCAAATACATGCAGCAAATTTTGGAGCTCACACTCCGCCGCCACTCCGGGGCCTATGATCTCCGTCAGTCCAAAAATATCAAACGCCTTGATGTGCAATTTATTCTGAATATCCGTCCTCATGCTCTCGCTCCACGGCTCCGCGCCGAGAAAACCTAATTTTAACGGCGACTTCTCAAAATCGATTCCAGCTTCCTTGCCCGCTTCGGCTAAATATAAACTATACGACGGCGTACACGTCAATACGGTAGACCCAAAATCCCGCATGACATCGAGCTGCCGGTTGGTATTTCCACCGGATATTGGGATACATGTCGCACCAATTCGTTGCGCTCCGTAGTGGGCCCCGAGCCCGCCGGTGAACAATCCGTACCCGTAAGCGTTTTGGACAATATCATCCTCCGTCACCCCGCCCGCCGTCAACGTCCGCGCCATCACTTCTCCCCAAAGATCTATGTCGCCCCGCGTATAGGCGTCTACGACCGGCTTCCCCGTGGTGCCGGAGGAGGTGTGAATTTCAACGATATTCTTGAGGCTCGTAGCTAGCAAGCCATAGGGGTACACGTCGCGCATGTCGTCTTTTGTCGTGAAAGGGAGTTTGCTTATGTCGTCGATATTGCAAATATCTTCCGGTTTTACGCCGTGCGCGTCGAACATTTTTTTATAGTAGGGGACATGCGCATAAACCTTCCGTATGGTGTTTATCAGCCGTTCGCTCTGCAGTTCTCGTAGTTTGTCGAGCGGCATAGTTTCGCATTCAACGTTCCAAATCATCAATTAAAGCTCCTCTTGGGGTAGAAATTCCTAAGACATATAAAATAATTTATTGCGCTTTTGGTGTGTGGTAGATATTTTTTAAAAGATTTTTTACACCACTGAGGCGATGGTATTATCGCCACTTTATTTGTCTGCCTATGCGCGGATTGCGTACGGAAGCGCATCTTGCGCCCCGTCTCCTCCCCAAAAAAGATTTTGTTTTCAATCTTCTAAAGGTTTTAAGACGGCTGCCCATGATGTATATTGTTTAATATGAACGCGAAAAACAAAAACATACCCGTCAACCCAGACGCAAACCGCGAGTATAAAGACTCCGTATTCGGCATGCTGTTCAGTCAACCCGGCGTCCCCGTGGAGCTCTATAATGGCATTACCGGCTCAAATTACAGCCCGGACACAGAGGTAAAACTAATAAAACTCGACAATGTCCTTAGCGCGGATCGAGTTAACGATCTATCTTTCGAGTTAGACGGCAGGCTCATAGTGTTTATTGAGCACCAATCAACTATAAACGAGAATATGCCGCTTAGGATGCTGTTTTTTATAGCCGCCATCTATAATTGGTACATCAAGGAGCGCGACGAATACCGCCGAAAAAGAATCCCAATCCCGCGCCCGGAGTT
>JAITUP010000240.1 GCA_031286265.1 Chitinispirillales bacterium
AAGTTAGACAAAACGGCGGACGAGGCGCTTGCACAAATTGACGAAAAGGAATATTTTTTATCGTTGATGGGAAAAGGAAAAAAAGTGTTTAAAGTGGGAGTTAATTTTGACAGCGAGAAGAGGAATATCGGGGAGTGGAAGTATGCGGCTATTGAAGCCACAACGCCTGATTGCAGTTGAAAGCAGGGAGAGAGTTCGGCTTGATAAACTTTCAGTTATATTTTTTGATGAAACCGGTCGTTGTGAAGGATTGTTGAAAGAGTAGAATATGTTTACAATAATTTTCAAAAAACATATTGCTATATAATATGTCATTTACTATATTATAGGGTAATATGAAAAAATGGCTTGAATACTCGGATAATTTGCTAAAATTGGGCGAAAGCGTTGACGGTGTGCTAACGCTTATGGAGCTTTCATCGCTATTTGACGAGGACTCCAAAGTTGCCTTGCATGGCATTATCAACAGATTTATAGACGTCGGGATGCTCAAAAGGTACTGCAGGGAGGTTTATACCTTGGTGAATTTTGATTACGCGGTGCTTTCGGCTAAAGTTCGACAAGGTTCTTACGTATCGTTAGCTTCCGCTCTCGCTACGCATCGATTAATTGGTACGGAGAGCCCGTTTTGGTTTTTTTGCATTGTTCAAACAAAGGCTGCCGAGTATAAGGGAGTGCCGAACATATCCTATTATAAGCTGGCCGACGAACTTTGCTTCGGGTTTAAGCCGAACGAAAAGGGAGTCTTGGTTGCGGAACCGGAAAAAGCTGTCATAGATACGCTTTATTTTTACTTACGTGGGAAAAAATTTTATTTCAACATATTCGGCGACATAAATTACACTTTGTTGGATAAAAATAAGTTTTTCGACTATTTGGCGTGCTACCGCAATCCCAAGTTCAAAACATTTGCCGAGAGATGCTTTTATGGAAAATTTTAGAAACACGGAAGAACTTTTAGCGTGGGTTATAAATTTTTTTGCGGAAGAATTCGGCAACAACGCCATAATTCGCGGCGGTATGGCTTTGAGGCTGCTCAATAGCCCACGTTATACGAACGACATCGATTATATATTCATTCCCTTTAGATCAAAAAAAGATATAAAACCGCTAATTGAAAAAAAAATGTCAAGCGTAAAAGGGCTCGATTTTGCTATAACGCTAAACTCAAAAGCTTTGGTCGTAAATATCTGCTACCTTTCGCAGTCCTGTCAAGCCGAAATAAGCGTTGAAAATAAATGTCTGTCGCTCCCCATGTCATCGTCGGCTATCGCGTCGCAATATGGCCTGCCGGCAAAAATAGTCAGAATCGTCGAGCTATCAACCGCCTTTGCGCATAAAATCGCGGCGTGGAACGAGCGAGAGTTGTTGAGAGATCTATTTGACGTATATCAATACAAAACGATTTTGAAGATAGAGCCGAACGCGGAAGTTTTGCAAAAAAGACTTGCCAAACCGCGAAACTATCCAAACGTAAAATCGGCAAGGAACTTAAACGAATTAAGAGAAAAATTGCTCACGGCGGCAAACGGCCTGAACGAGCAAAATATCTATGATGAGCTAAGCCCCTTGCTACCGGAAACAGAATTAGCCGGATTGCACCTGAGAATAGCGGCGGCAATGAGGGGAACAGTGGAAAATATAGATGGGGGATGAAAGGGTAGGAAAAGGGAATATTGTATTTTTCCCAACCTGAGGATTGACTTTACCCGTTAATTTATAGTATTTTGCTGATTATGAAACGATTACTTCCTCTTGGCATTCAAGATTTTCCGAAAATCCGCGAAAGCGGTTTTGTTTATGTCGACAAAACTGCGCGTATTCATGAATGGCTGACCGGTTCCGGGCAATCGTTCTTCCTATACCGCCCTCGCCGTTTCGGCAAATCGCTTCTCTGTTCGACGCTGTAAACGATTTTTGAGGGCCGACGGGAACTGTTTGGCGAAATTGCGGGCCGTCCGGCCTTGGCGATTGATTCGCTTGATTGGGAATGGAAGAAGCATCCGGTGATACGGATAGACCTGAACGCCGAGGCATATTCTGTTGGCGGGTTAGACGCGCTTCATTCGATATTTAATGCCGAACTACAAAGAGAAGCGCGTAGGCATGGTGTTACGTTAGAGCCCGGAAATTTTATCAGCCAATTCAAATATCTGATAGAGATGACATGCAATAACGCCGGCGAGAGAGCGGCGGTGATTATTGATGAATACGACAAGCCGCTTTTAGAGACCATGACGGGAGACAAAGCCGTCTATGAGTCCATACTCAATACACTAAAAGGTTTTTACGGCGTTTTGAAATCCTATGATAAATATCTGCGATTTTTATTCATAACCGGCATAACCAAATTTTCCAAAGTAAGCGTATTTTCCGAACTGAATCAACTTGATGATTTGACCCTCGATCCCTGCTATGCCGACATCTGCGGCATCACGCAAGACGAGCTTGAGCGGGATTTCGGGCCGGTAATAGGCGATATTTTGGAGAAAACCGGCAGAAACCGGGTGGAATACATGGAAAACCTGCGCGAATACTACAACGGTTACCAGTTTTCAGAAAAACCGCTTAAGATGTACAACCCTTTTGGTTTACTCTATCATTTTAAGAGAGAGGGAAAATTCTCCCCCTACTGGTACGAAACCGGTACACCGAGCTTTTTGGTAAAACTTATTACCAAGCAAAAAATAGACATCGCTAACCTGAATGATATGCGGATCGATCACGAAGATTTTCGCCAATACGACATTGAAGGCATGAAAGCCGAACCCGTTTTATACCAAAGCGGATATTTGACGATAACCGGCTACGATGAAGAAAATGAAGAATTTATCCTCGACTATCCGAATCTCGAAGTACGCTCGTCATTCGCGAAATCTCTGCTCAAACAATACCTGCAAGCCCCTCTAAACATATCAAACGCGCTAATCTTCGAGTTACCGAAAGCATTGCGCAGCGGTGATATTGATGAAGTGATAAACGTCATACGTCAATACATGGCCGGAGTGCCTTATGACATTATCGAGAAAACTGAAAACTACTACCGAACCGTTGTCCACCTGATATTCAATTTATTAGGCCTCAACTGCCTCTCCGAAGTACGTACATCAGACGGGCGGATGGACTCGCTCGTAGAAACAAAAAACTTCGTCTACTGCTTCGAGTTCAAAATAGACAAAACGGCAGATGAAGCGCTGGCACAAATTGATACGAAAGAATATCTGTTACCGTGGATGGGAAGCGGCAAGAAATTGTTTAAAGTGGGAGTTAATTTCGACAGCGAAAAGAGAAATATCGGGGAATGGAAGTATGCGGCTATTGAAGCCGCAACGCCTGATTGCAGTTGAAAACAGGGCGGAACTATCTGCCTGATTTTATGGATTTCATATAATAACTTCTTCCCCGCCAACCATTACAAAGGCGATCTCGGGGTCGGATATTAGTAGCGTTTCCAAAATATCGTCCCCAGCCCCGCAAGAAAACTGCACCCCTATAATATCGGCATACTTACCCGGCCCTATTCCCCCTAACCGA
This sequence comes from Chitinispirillales bacterium, assembly GCA_031286265.1. Classification (GTDB taxonomy): domain Bacteria; phylum Fibrobacterota; class Chitinivibrionia; order Chitinivibrionales; family Chitinispirillaceae; genus GUT77. Next base: position 3,535 of record JAITUP010000240.1, read on the forward strand.
TCCGAAGCCTTGAGCGCCGCCGCTGGGTTTCGCGTTACCCATCGCAAAAGTTCCGCCGCGCCGATATGCGGATAAGCCATCTTCAACCGAAATAAATCGTCAAAAAAATTGGCATGCCCAGCCGGAATCATACCTTCTGTTCCAAGGCATATCTGCACTCCCCGGCTATAGGCCACTTCAATGGGGAAGCTCTTGTGTTCCATCATCTCGCTGTATCCAAGGCAAAGCGTCACAAACGCCCTTTTCGCCGCAAGAAGCGCCAATTCGTAGGTATTTACATAGTTGCAGTGGAAGAGAATGGCGTTAGAGGGAATCAGATTTTCGGCAAGCGCATACCGCACCGGGTCGAGGCGTGATTTTCCTGCCGGCCAGGGCTTGCTGCGCGTCAAATTGAAGAAAAAATCCCCGCCATGCTCGCAAAACGCCTGTAACTCCTCCGCGCTTTCGGCAACATGGCAAGCCCAGAGACACCCCGAATCATAGCTATACTCAATAAGCCGGCGGTGCCCCCGCGTGTTGAGCGAATACAGCGCATGCGGCCCAATACCGTATTTAAACGCGCGCCCGCCCTCTATCCACTCCTGTGTCCGCCCGACCCCCTCCTCTATAAACGCCTCATCCGGCGCTTCCGTGATAATCACCGACCGGATGGGCTCCTCTGCCAAAATCGGCGCGGAAAGTCCCGTACGGGAGCTGTCGACCACGGTGGTTATCCCCTGAGAAAGCATCTCCCGCGCGGAAAGCCGTACACCGGAGCCTATTTGGTCTGCGGATAGCTGCCTCATGCGGGAATATTTTTTGCTGCTCCAAGCCGCAAACGTCTCACCAGGTTCTTTAGCGAAACTTCTGACAGGGCTTTCTTCAAGATGTGTGTGCATATTAATGAACCCCGGCAAAAGTAACACATCGCCAAGATTAACAATCCGCTCATCCGAAGACCGCCGAACCTTCCCGCGCAGCCCAACGTCAATTATCAGACCGTCACGCACAGAAACAGCGCCATTAGCCAATATCTCGCCGGATTCGAGATAAATATATTTTGCAAAATAAACGGTATCCATTGAGTCCCTGCGGCGGCCATGATTTCCTGACAGTTCCGTCTAATCTTTTATTTAAGGTGGTTCCCGTGTTTCATACATAAAGATAGTATTTGTACGCAACAATAAAAAGAGTTTTTCAAAAAACCTTGACTTTCCAGCTTCATCTCTTCTTGCATCGCATCAACCAAACCACCAGCGCCGCGCCTAATAACGACAGAAATGCCAAAATTACGAATCTGGCCGTAGTGTCGCCAACCAGCGCAAGCGCCATGGGAAAAGTGAGCGCCGATAGCGCGTAACCTATCATGACGGCGCCGTAATTGGAACCGACGTTTTTTATCCCAAAGTAATCCGCCGTGATAACCGGATAGGTACTGGGAATGCCGCCGAAACAAAAAGCGACGACAACGATCGACGCCACGAACAGGAAACCCTGAGCGAAGCACAAAAGCAACGCGCACACACCCGTCGCCAAAATTATGGTGATAACCGCCTTCTCGCCCCCTATCTTATCCGACAGAAGCGGCACGCACAATCGGCCCGACGCGTTGGCGACACCGGTTAGCATCACAGCGATAGTTGGCATCGATCCGCTAAGACCGCGCTCTAAAGCGAGAACTACGAAAATGGGGTTGAGGACGAAAAACGCCGTGGTCGCGAACATCATCGAAATAGTGATGAGATAAAACTGCTTCGTTTTGAGCGCTTCTCCCACCGTATATTGCCTCTTCGCAAACAGATCCGCCGCCGCCGCTGCCGCGCCGCCTTGTGTCTCGGCGCCGGGCAGACGGATGAATCGAAACAGCGCGAGCACAACCGTGAAGAAAATCGCCGCGAGAATCATAAATGTGCTCCTCACGCCAAATCGTGCCGTTAACGCTTCAATAAGCGGCGCGAATATAACCGCCGCGAAACCAAAAGCGCAAACGCTGACTCCTATCGCAAAGCCGCGCTTTTTTGGAAACCACTGCTGAGCCGCGGAGATAACCGCGTTGTAGGCCGCGCCAACGCCAAAACCGCCGGCAATGCCGTAAGTAAGATACATCAGCCACGCGGTATTAGGCGTTAAAAACGCCGACACGAACATACCCGCGGCGAGCATCATCCCCCCAATAAAAACCACCGCCGATGCGCCTATTTTAAGCAGCATCTTGCCGCCGGCAAGTATCCCCACGGCAAAAAAACTGAGCATAAACGTGGTCATCAGCTTAACACTCTCGATGTCCCACTCATAAGCCTCGCTAACCGGTTTTACAAAAACACTCCAAACATAAAGAATCCCTAGAAATAACAGTAATATGCTGCCAGCTATGAGTACCCGCAGACCGGCCTTGTTTTGTTTGATGGTAGACATTTTGCCTTTCGTAATAATCAAAACGATAAATTAGAGATGTCTTTATTGAGCCTTGAAATATGTGTAATATAGTATTTTGAGTTCACTGCCGTTTCATAAGATTTTACCGTTTTTTTTAAAAAACCTACATCAGACCTCACCCCTCTCCTCCGCCTTGAACGCCGCCTTGCCCTTATGCACGTCATCAATAACCTCATGAATGCCGCCGGTCATCTTTGGCGATACGTTTTCTATTACTATTTTGCCGTCTTTGTGGCCATGGAGAAGACTGCGAAAATCGCGTTCCAATTGTTTTTCGGTGGGCTCGGCGCCCTCGCGGCCGCGGCGGTGTAGGGTGAAGAATTGCAATAGCTCGTCGAACAACGCCGATGCGCCCGCAACGCGCGCACGATTTTGCTCGCGGAGATTGCCGTATACACGCAGGGCGTCGCGGTAGGCGTTGTCGCTGGTTAGTAGCAGATAGTCGCCCGTTATGCGCTGAAGTTGTTCTACAACCACCGACAGGTCTCTAACCTGTTCCAGTATGCGTAGCGTTTCCGCCATGTCGTCAATCGAAAAATTCCCCGGAGCGAAATTAGGATGGTCACGCGCAATCTCAAAAGCCTTGCTGATGAAACCATAGTTCCGAGACTTAACGCCAAAAAGACGCATCCGCTCTTTACCGCTCAGGTTCGTGTCGATATCTACTTCAGACATGAACTTCTCAATCACCCGCTCCAGTTCGGCAATGAAATCTTCAATGTAGTTTTCAGACAACTTGGGCATTGTGGTTATGTAGCCCTCAGGCGTGGGCGTACCGCTCACACCGGAATTTGCGGAAACATGCTTTTTGACCGTGCTCATCTTAACTTCTCCTTCTTGGGATTAAATTCAGAATGAATTTTGGCAACAACATGGGGCTGTCTCAAAAGCCGTCATTGCGGGCTTGACCCGCAATCTCCCTATGTAATCTTGTCGTTGGGGATTGCGGGTCAAGCCCGCAATGACGGGGTGGGCTGGGCGCTCGCAATGACGGCTTTTGAGACAGCCCCATTTCCCGGTTCGAGGCAACAAATAGTTGATCCGAACCGACTTTTTCTTGATTCGAGGTAACTAATAGTTGACCTGAACCGACTTTTTGTTTGCTTGAGGCGACTAACAGTTGACCCGAACCAACCTTTTCTTGGTTTGAGGCAGGAAAATGTTGGCTTCAGGCAACTTTTTATTGACCGGAAACAGGAATTATGTCAAAGATTGTGACTTAAAACCGCTAAATTCGGCAGATTTAGCGGTTTTAGTGCATAATGGATTAGAATCTGAAGCCGAGACCGACGCTGATGGTCAGGCCGTGGCCCATCGTCGCTTTAACTTCGTCATCATCATCCGCCCATTCTTCCCACCCATCAATTTCATCTTTGCTTATTTTGTTGGCAAAACGGAGATTGTAAGCCACTACGGGGCGGAGAAACATGTTGTCGTTCAGGGCGATATCCATGCCCGCGCCGAACTTGAGGCCGAATCTGCTGAACTCGCTGGCTTTGTGATCTGCGTATGTGTAACTGTAAAACTCATCACCATATGTAACTGTCTTCCCGTCCCATTTCTCTTCCTCATTACCATACGTGGTTTTTCCAGACAGCACCATCTTGTACTCGATGCCGGCCAAAGGAAATATGGTCATGTTGTTAGCGATGGCAATCGGATATTTTCCAACTAGGCTGAGATTGAGTGCCGTGAAAGACATTTTCAACTCTTCATCGCCATATTCTTCCGACGTAATATCTTTGCCATTGTAAACAAGTTTAGGCTTTCCACCACCAAAAGTCAACCCAACGCCGAGTTCAGCATAGGTCGCATCAAAAAACACGTTGAATCCACCACCTGTCCATGGCACCGATGTAGAGAATTCTTCATCGTCCCATTTTTCGGAAATGCCAAGTAGTCCTGCTCCGAAATCCATCCCAAAAACTCCGCTGACTCCCGCGCTCAATTCGACCGCCGACACCATCGAAAACGCCCCTAACATCACTCCTGCAACCACGCCAACCAGTGCCTTTCTCATGATTCATTCCTTTCAAAAGTGAAAATGTTTGAGATTTTGTTTAGATAAAAAAGGGTATAACACAAACAAAAACGCCCGAATCGCGCGAAAAAACGCGAAACGGGCGACGAAATGCTTGAAAATGAAGGAAAAAACTTTGTACTTATTGTGGTTATTATTATACTGATATGTATATTGATGCGTGTATATATATTTATATATATTATATAATATATATAATGTG
>JAITUP010000256.1 GCA_031286265.1 Chitinispirillales bacterium
GGGTTTTAGCGTATTAGGTTTTAGAATGGGGGCGTTACGGGGGCGGAGCCCCTGTCACCAAAAAAGAATTTGATTTTAAAGACTTTAAAGGCTTTGATTTTAACGTCAAGGTCAATTGCTGCCGGGTTAATTATCCTACCTCCAACTGCGCCTGCGCGTCGACCACGCTTCTATTAATCAACTCCAGCGCCTCGTGCATTTTGTCGCTTATCACCGGGTCTTGGATTTTGTCGCGCAATGTTCGCAATAGTTGTACCGTCATCCGCAATACCCTGATCAAATCTCCTTCCGGCACTCCGAATCCGGCGAGTTGTGCGAGATCGCAGCCGCTTGCCCAAGCGAAGACAGGGGCGGCTAACGAGAAGTCCATTTCACGGACCGGATTCGATATGTTGTGCTTGATTTCCTTTTGCCGCAGCCTGCGGATTGTCTTTTCCGCGGCGAATTTCAGGGTGATGTTGCTGACGGGCTCGGCTTTGCGGTTACGCGCTTCTTCTGTGATTAGCGCGGCGAGGACTACCGGTAGCTGCGTGGCGCTTAATTCTTCAAAATCGCGCGCGAAGTAGAGTTCGGCGGCCTGTATTTCATATCCGCTGACTGCCGCCGCGAGCTGGCCTTTGGGCGTTAGTTTCCGCCCGTCCAAAAAACCGCCTGCCTGCAAAAATTTTATCCTGTTCCGTATTTGCGCTTCTTCTTTCTGGTAGGCTTTTGTCATTGAAAATGTGCCTTTGCGGAAGTTATGCAGACTTTTACGGAATATGTCAAATGCCGCATCGCCAAATTGGCTATATAAACTCAATATCGTAGAATAGGACGCGTAAAATCGGCTGTTGATTCGCTCGTTATTGCCGTATAACAGCCGCTCCAACTCTTTCGCGTCTGTGGCTTCGGGGATTACTTGCGAATATACGTATCCGACCTCGTCCATCCCGCGCCGACCCGCGCGGCCGGCCATTTGGTTGTATTCGCGCGTCATCAAATAGTTAAACTGCACGCCGTCAAACTTCTCGAGTTCATCAAAAATAACCGAACTCGCCGGCATATTTACGCCGAGCGCAAAAGTTTCGGTGCAGAAGAGCAGTTTTATCAACCCCGCTGTAAACAACCGTTCGACAATTTCTTTGGCTGCCGGCAAAATGCCCGCGTGGTGATATGCAATGCCCGATTCCCATAACTCTCGCAGAAAATTTAGCCGCTCGTAGTCCCTGATATCATATTGTTCGACAAGCTCGTTCACAAGCCGCCTGACTTGTTCGCGTTCGCCGTCATTCAGCAAGTCGAGATGTTGCATGTGCTGCTCGGCGTTGCGTTCGCACGCGCGGCGGTTGAAACAGAAGTAGAGGATTGGCACATGCTTTTCCCTTATGGCAAACTGTACGATCCGACGCGACGACGGCTTCCTCCGCTGAAAACTCTTACGTATCGCCGGATTGTTTTTATACTTTTTTTTGATAGCCTTGATGGATAGAAAACCAAATTTCGGGTGAAAGAAAAAGTGTTCGAGCGGCACGGGCCTGTGCGTTTCTTCAATAACCGTGAACTTCGTTTCCCTCACCGCTCCCATCCAGCTTGCAAGCTCGCGGATATTCGGTACCGTGGCGCTCAGACACATAAAACGTATCTCCGGCGGCGCGAGAATGATGCTCTCCTCCCACACGGTACCACGCTCAGGGTCGTCTAAATAGTGTATTTCATCAAATATCACATAGTATATATCGTTCAACCGCCCCGAGTTTTCAAGAATCAGGTTCCGGAAGATCTCGGTGGTCATGATAAGCAACTGCGCGTCTTGATTGATGGTAACGTCGCCGGTCTGTATCCCGACAGCCTCATCTCCAAAGCGCTTACGAAAATCGCGAAATTTTTGGTTCGAGAGGGCCTTGATGGGCGCGGTGTATATGGCGCGTTTGCCCTGTTTTACGGATTCCTCGACGGCATACTCGGCAATAACGGTTTTCCCGCACCCCGTAGGAGCCGCGACAATAACAGACTCGCCTCTGTTGACGGCTTCGACCGCCTGTATTTGGAAAGGGTCGAGTTTAAGACCTTGGTATATCAATGTTTTTTCTCCAATCAATACTCGTGCCATACAATATAATAGAATGACCGAATCACATAGGTAGGAAAAAAATATTAAAATAAAAAATATTATCACATTGCCGAATTATAATACTATTTTAATGCGAGACGTTTATATCTAAAGGGATAAAAAATGAAAAAAATTGTTTTTGTAGGTTTTTTTTGGCTTCTCTTCATTGGATGTATAATCCAAAGCTCCAAAACTTATGCAGTTGAAATTTGGAATGACGTAAAGTCTATAGATGAATTAGCAGGTAGGTGGGCAGGAAGTTTTTCCGTGAATATCCCCCCGAATATTGATGCTTCAATGCCTGGAACTTCAATGGAGATGACATTTACTCTTGAACATATACGAAATTCTAGTGTAATTTCTGTTTTTAGTAAAATTGATTTTGCTAGCATATTAACAGACTGGTCAAATGAGATTGAGGCGATGGGTTTAACTAAGGATTCTTATTGGGAATTACTATTAGGAGCTTATGAAAGTGATGGAGATATCATAAATGTTGGAAAATATTATATTACAATAGAACGTTCAGAAGAATTAGGTACATTAGGCGCGATTTTTTCAAGTGAAGATGGCAAAATTCAAATTAATGAGAGTAGAAATAAATTAAGATTCGCATTTTATGAAGCGTTATCACTTGAGCCTGGTGATCCTGGACTAAATGAAGTAATACTAACCTTGAGGGAATGTTGTAAACGCAAGAAAAAATAAAGTCTTTAAAATCAAAATCTTTAAAATCAAATTCTTAAACTCAGGAGGATACCTATGAGATCACTTTGCGTTCTTACAGTTGCCGTATTCGTTACGATAGCTTCTCTTTTTATCGGCTACGCTGCCACCGATGATGCCGAAACGCGGTTGTTGGCCGACCAAATTCTTGGCGAATGGGTATATGAAGACATCAAAAGCCATCCTGGGCACAAGGAAGCCTATGCTATTACCCGTAAAGTATTTCTATTTCAGCCGGATGGCAGCGCCTACCTCGTAGAGAGTAGGAAGGGACGATATAACCTGCCTCTCATAGAAGATTGGGAGTTCAGAACGTGGGGCACCTACGATACCAGGGGCGATACTATCATGTTTGCCGTAAATCGCTTAGCGGCGGTACGCCAGAATTTTTGGACACTGGATCGGGCCAAAGGTAGGTGGGTAGAGCAATCGCAGGCTCCCTTCGACACCCTCATAACCGATGGCAGCCAAGATCGTTTCATTACGTTTAGCGATTTGATAAGAGATTTCAGGAAAGTTGAAGGCTAACGAACGTCAGCAAACCATCGTTTTCAACTCTTCCACCGCCTTATCCAACCGCTTCTCCGATATGGGGTACAGCGTTTTGATGTGTTGCGGCGCGAAGTGGCTGATTTCGTATTCGCGGATCATTTGGGCGAATTTGTCAAGCTGACGTTTGAAACGGTGTTGATTTTCTTCCACGGCCTTTTTTGGGCGAAGGTCGTTGTGTATTGATCGATACAGATCAATTTCCGTCATTTTTTGACGATATTTGAACGGCTCGCATGACGCTTTTTCTATTATTGACGCGAACGTTCTCAGATATCGCGGATATTGCAGAAAAATGTCTAACGTAACTTTTTCATCGAGGATGTCCGCCAAAAAATTGTTGAGACGATCCGTTAATTCATCGGAGATATTCGGTGATATTTTTTTTGCCGATGACGACAGGCAGGAAATGTTTTCTGTAAATACCCGCAACGATTCTTCGAATATTGATAACACGTAGAAGCCGATCCCCCTGAGTGATTCCCGTGTTTTCGTCGTTAGTTCGTTAAATTTTTCCTCGCTTCTCGGCGCTTCATCAAAATCGAGCGCTTTGCCGTGAATCATTTCGTATAGTTTTTCCTTGAACTCTTCGCCGGTCCCAAACGGCGCAAGTATCATTTTGGTTTCTTTTGATAGCGATATATCGCGCTCGATCCATGCGAAATCTTTTTCTAGTGTCAATTCCAGTAATCTGTATACTCCGCCGCGATGCGCTATGTCGCTTTTGGCTTTTGATGGGAAGTACATCAGGTCTACGCCGCGGTTATCGTGACTGTTGTTTGGCGGCGCGACAAGAGCGGGGAAACCTTTCACCGCAATGCCGCCTTGTTGCGAGCATATATCAATCGGCTTGTTGAGATCGTCGGGAGGCCAGTTGATGATTTTTGTTTTTTGATACGAAGCAAATGTCTCGTCCCAGGGCGATGCGGTTTTGCCGATGGGAGAGCCGTCATTAGATTCTGTATCAATCTGCTTAAACACGTCGCCGCTTCTGCCTTTTGCGACGATTTTATCTTCGTTATCGCGCACTTCTATTTTAAGGTCGAGGTGTTCGTCGGCCCTTTCCGATTCCAATAGCGTGGGGTCGATGTCCGTTTTGTAAATATTTTTTATAGCTTTTGATAGCGCCGTCGAAAACGGCTCATCCGTGACTGTGAGCGATGACGCGAGCCGTTCCGCGGCTTCGGCCATTGGTATAAATACCTTGCGCTGGCTGCGGGGCAGTTGCTGTAAAAGATTTTTTATACGATCCGGCCACAACGCGGGGAGAAGCCAGCCAAGAGACTCTTTGTCGATAAACGGCAAAACTTTTTGAGGAAGCGCGAGCGTTACCCCGTCGTTATCGGACCCGGGTTCAAAAGCGTATCGCAGCGCAAAATTTTGATTCCCGATGTTGACATGATCAGGAAAATTTTCAGCGGACTCCGGTATCGCTTCATCGAGGATATCTTCTTCTTTCATAAAGAGAAATTTATCGCTTCCCGCCGCTTTTATCGCTTTGTTGAGATCGTTTATGGATGCTACACGCGGCAACCGCTCTTTATAAAAATCAAAAATCGCATCATCGCCGCTATAGTAACCCCTCGAACGCAATTTATCCTCAAATGTTAAAATTTTTTCTTTAATCGAATTGTTATATTCATAAAATTTGTGATGACAGTTATTGATATTCTCCTCTACAAGCCCTTCCCTGATAAAAATATCCGAAGCGTTATCCGGGTCAACCTTGCAGTATAGCGAGTTCTTTTTGATTGCGAGCGGCATACCAAAAATTGTGACACGCTCGGTGGCTCTGACATATCCGGTTTCGGCATCGAAAAACGGCGCTTCAAACGTGTGTTTGCAAAAATCGGCGGCCAATTCTTCAAGCCAGCGCGGCTGAATAGCGGTGACGGTTCGAGCGAACACGCGGCTGGTCTCAACAATCTCGTGACACATTATCCACTCGGTCTTTTTTTTGGCGAGGGTCGACCCGGGGAATATCAATATTTCTTTTCCACCGGCGGCCTTGTATTTGTTGTTCTTGTCGAGATATGCGCAATTTGCCAATAATCCGGTTAATAACGATCGGTGGATGGCATCGGGCGAGGCAGGTGTGATTTCGGCCGACGTGTTGCTTTGA
>JAITUP010000034.1 GCA_031286265.1 Chitinispirillales bacterium
ATTTTACGTTTTTTTTATTTTTTGCATATTTCTTTTCTCCATTATAGTATATTGTAGGGTTCGACTATACTCATAACTTTATCGAATAAACTATAAAAAGGATGCTGCCTGAAAATACACTAAAGAGATATGTTGACCTGCATATTCATACCAAGTTCTCCGACGGCGGCTGTTCGCTTGAAGAGGTGATGGGCGCCGCGGCGGCCAAGGGGCTTGTGGCGGTGTCCATAACCGACCACGATTGCACAGACGCCTATCCGGCGGCTTTGGGGATGGGCGAGGCTATGGGCATAGAGGTTGTTCCCGGGGTGGAGCTTTCGAGCGAAATCGAGGGAGTAGACATCCATGTCCTTGGATATTATGTGGATTTCAACAATCCTGCTTTTATGGCAAAACTCCGCGAAATGAAGGAGGCACGCTATGAGCGTGCCCGTAAAATCGTCTCAAACCTGAATAGGGACGGTATCGACCTGCGCTTCGACACCGTTCTTGCCATAGCCGGCGAGGGCGCCATAGGCCGCCCCCACATCGCCGCGGCCATGCTGAAGGAAGAATTGGTGTTTTCATTCCGTGAGGCTTTTGACAGATATATCGGCTACGATAGCCCATTTTACGTAGAAAAATTGAAAATGTCGCCCAAAGATGTCTTTGCTCTCATAAGAAACGCCGGGGGTGTGCCGGTTCTCGCCCATCCGGGAGTCACCAGAGTAGACGAGCGCATACCGGAATTCATCCGCAACGGGCTGCAGGGAATAGAGACCATCCACATCGAACACCCCGACACCGCCGCCCGACACTATCTGAGACTATGCGAAAAACACGGATTAGCCTTCACCGGCGGCTCGGATTTCCACGGAAATAACCAGCGCAAACACGATTTAGGCCATCCGCGCGTACCATACGCGGCCATAGAGAGCCTGAAGAAAAAAATTGAAGATAACGCAAAATGAAAACAAGCTACCCAAACGATAAAAACCGTCAGGGACAATATATATGATCAGAACGATACCGATAATTTTGGCCGGCGGTATAGGCGAACGCTTCTGGCCGATGAGCCGCTCGTCATCCCCAAAACAACTGCACGCTATCGGGTCCGATAAAAGCATGATTGAGGAAACAATCTTGAGGACGCAGGATTGCTGTTCAGCCGATGCAAAGCCGATGCTGATTACCGGCGCACCGATCGCGGATAAGGTCAGAAGGGCGCTTGGAAATGATATTGACGGTATAGAAATCATTGCTGAACCGGTTGGTAAAAACACAGCCCCGGCAATCGCTATCGCGGCGGCAATTATCAAAAAACGATATGACGACGCGGTGATGGCCGTCGTTTCCGCCGATCACGCTATCAAGCCGATAAACGAATTTGTTCACGCTATACACTGCGCGGTTGACTTAGCGAAGAAGCGGGACGGGCTAATCGTCTTCGGGATAAAACCATCGAGGCCGGAAACCGGGTATGGATACATAGAACTCGGCGAACATATCGACACCAATACACCGTCCCCAAATTGCTCCGCGTTTGCAGTCAAGAGATTCGTTGAAAAACCGGACGCTGAAAACGCAAAGATGTTCATGGAGTCCGGCAAATTCCTGTGGAACAGCGGAATGTTCGTTTGGAAAGCGTCAACCATTCTAGAAGAATTTCGTCAAAACATGCCTGATTTATATGAACAGGCGATGAACGCGTCGGATAAGAATTTCACCGCCGAGGCCATAAGCGAATTTTACTCCGTGTGCCGCAAGGAATCAATTGACTTCGGCATAATGGAAAAGGCAAGGAACGTGAGCGCGGTTTGCGGGGATTTTTTTTGGGACGATTTGGGATCGTGGGAAGCGCTAAGCCGGATTTATGGCGAAAATGACAACGGGACGACTGTCACAGGACCGTTAACTTACGAAAGCGGATGCGCCGATTCATTGATCGTCAACAAATCAAACCGTACTCTCGCCGCCGTCGGCTTGAAAAATGTCGCGGTAATCGCGGTCGACGACGCTCTTCTTGTGATAGACCGTTCACAGTTGCCGGATTTGAAAAAATATCTGTCCGAAATAAAGGAATGCGGTAAATTTCCGGATAATTTGTTTTGATTTTATTGAAACGCCATGCCCAATAAACCATCCATAATGTTCATCGCCGGCGAACCATCAGGCGACCGGCACGCGTCGGCCGTCATCCGTAAATTAAAAAACATCTGCCCCAATGCCGATACATGGGGCGTCGGCGGTCCGCTCATGGCCGAAGCCGGCTTCACACAGGTCATGCCTTTCGAACCGTTCAATCGCATGGGCTACCTCGAAGTCATCAGCGGCCTTCCATTTTTTCTGAACGCCAAAAAAACATTAACCAATATGATGAAAACATTACGCCGCCCAAACGTTTTAGTCTGCGTCGACTACTCCGGCTTCAATATGCCGATGATGAAAGCTGCGCGTAAGCTCGGCATCCCCGTAGTATGGTACATCGCGCCGATGGTATGGGCGTGGAAGCGCAAGCGAGCGAAAACCCTCGGCGAGCAGGCGTCGCATATCGCGGTGATTTTCCCGTTCGAGGCGCAATATTTCTCGCCCTATCCGGCACCGGTAACCTTTGTGGGAAACCCGCTAACCGAATCGTTGCCGCCGATCGACGCGTCAATGCAAAAAAAAGGGCTGCCATCATCATCAAATCAAACATTCAATCTATCGATAATCCCCGGCAGCCGTCCGCAGGAAATCAAAAACATGCTCGGCGTGATGGCTGATGCCGCCCTCATGCTGCGGGAAAAATATCCGCACATAAAAATCACTGTTTCCCGCTTTGGCAAGTCCAACGACGACTTATTTAATTTAGCCGCGGAACGCGGTATCGATATTTTTACCGGCCCGCTTTCCGAACTATTAAAAAATAGCGACTTAGCGTTCATAACATCCGGGACGGCGACACTGGAAGCCGCGCTCCTCGGCGTACCGATGGTCGTCGCCTACCGCACCTCGCCGCTTTCCTACGCCATCTACAAAAAATTCGTCAAAATCAAACACATCGGCCTCCCGAATATCGTCGCCGGCGGTGAAATCGTCCCGGAGTGTATACAAAATGACGTAAATCCGCAAAATTTGTTTGAAAAATCAGACAAATTCGTATCATCACCGCCATATTACGAGGCAACCGTTAAAAACCTGTCGGCTTTAAGAATGCAATTAGGGGAAAAAAAAGCATCGGAAGAAGTGGCGAATATAATATATTCCTGTTTAGGGTAACTTTCTCCGTCACCAACGGTGACTTAACCAAACATTATGACAATAAGGCAATTCTTCATATCGCTGCCAACGGCAATCTGTCTATCGCTTATACTAACCGCCGTCGGCTACGCCCAACTCCCCGATCCATACTCCATCGCGGCTTTCAACATCACAGACATTGAGTACGTTGAAATGAGCAATTTCATGATGCAGCCGCGAAGACTTGCCGACGATACCGATACCTTGGACGGCGTTGACTCTCCGCCGCCTTTCATCAGGCCGGGGCAGGTTGTCATGCGGAAGAAGTATGGCCCAGACTACCGGCTTTACATCGGCGAACTTGATGTCGCCGGCTTCAGGGTAATCCCGCCGGTATACACTTTTCCGATTCCGGCGTGGAGCAGAACCGGGCAGATCATGTGGTATCGCCTCTTCACCGAGCCCACGGACAACCGCAATCTCGATTTCGAAACGGTGTTTTTCGATCAGGAGCGGATTTATGTTCAGCAGCACAGAACGATCTACTACTCGCGCAACGGCGTGTGGGATTCGATCGCCGGTGTCGCGGCTGTCCCATTCGGCAGCCTTCGCCTCGACAGCGATCCGCCGGACGCGGACATATATATTTATGGAGTGGCCACCGGGAAAAAAACCCCGGCGACATTTGAAGACATAATTGCCGGACGCTACGAAATTGAGCTTTTCCTGCCCGAACATCGGTTTCATCGGCGCAGCATACACGTACCCGAAGGCAGCGCGGCGCCGGTTTCAATCAAACTCATGTCGGTCTTCGACACGCTCCACGTGCTTGGGGAAGGCATACACGGTATCCTCGCGCTCCCCCACCCGCCCATCGATTCGATGTACAGAATCAACGACACTCCGATCGCCGGGCTTCAAGTACGCCTGCCCGAAGGCGAACATCACCTCACTTGGAGAGGCGGCGGGATATACAAGGATATAGATACCGCCATCGATATCCCGGCGGGGCAGGCGATATATCTGAACACGCCGTTTGAAAGATTGACCGGAACGGTCTTCTTTGAACTTGAACCGCCGGACGCACAAATATGCGTGGAAGGATTCCCATGCGACATCGGCGATTTCACAGCCGAACTGCCAAGCGGCTTCCATATCGCGCGAATCAGCCGCCGTGGCTACGAAACCGAACGGCGCAGATTCATAATCAGCCACGGCAAAAAACACCACATCAGGGTATCGCTAAACCTAAACGCCGACCGTGACTTCGACGGTTTTCCGGATTCGACCGACAAATGCCCCGACGTCTGGGGACTCTACGACGGATGCCCAACCCCGACATACGGATATATGCTCAGGCTCAGATACTCTGAACTCGATGAATATATGAGCAACGAACCGTTTTCATTTACCGTATCGGTCATAGGAGGCATCAGCCGCAGCCCGACCGATAAAAGATTTCGCGACATCATATCCTCATTCTCAGGCGGCCCGGGAGGAGGATTCAACAACTACAGCGGGATTACCATCGGAAATATGTATCAGGCATCCTACAGAGGCTTCATGGCCGCGCTCGAACTCGGCCAATGGTCGTCCGGCATACAATACCGCCGCTCCGACACGCTCAAAATTAACACCAGAGGCGAGAATTACATCGTCCGATATGACTCACTGAGGAACGTAGACCCCATAATATACCTCCCAAGCACGGCGTTTTCAGCAGGGTTCAAATACAGGCTGCTCAACTACTCGATAGGATATAGCCTCGGGCATCAATGGGAAGAAATTAAAATCAACCAGATAGAGCGGATTAGCGACGGCAACCTCGTAGACGTGCGCTTCAACAACAATTGGTGGTACCACGAACTCCTGTTTGAAGCGGATATGTTTATGGATCTGGTGGTAACGCCGTCGATATACATGAAAATGAAATTCCCGTTTGGACCAACGCAACGGACAAAATGGCGTAGCTTTCAGGCGGGCCTGCAGCTTAGAATAAGGCCGATTAATTGGAGAGGGGATAAAACGTGGGTTGATCATAGACAGCCTTTTATGTGAGCTATTATGAGCAATCGGAGCCATCGAAAGACGGCTATTGCGGGATTCGCACGATAAACATATTTCTCCAGTTTTTTCCGGTCAAATACCATTCGTTGTTCCGCTCACAATAAGCGATGCCGTTTAGCACATTGTTTGCTGAACTGGGCCTCTCAATGGCTACGAGTTCCGAACAGTCTATCGTCCTTATTACCCTGCCGTCGTCAATTGAAATCTCGGCGATGAAGTTTTCGTACCATACGTTGGCATAAACGCGCCCGCGAACATATTGGAGTTCGTTCAGATATATGAGCCGCTCCGAAGCATAAGTTACCGGCAGTTTGCGGATAATTTGGAAATCGGCATTACGCCAATACAGGGTATCCGAGCCATTGCTCATTATAAAATTTGTGCCGTCATTTGTCAGCCCCCATCCTTGGCCTTGATAGGTGTGCATGACGCTTTTTGGCCTGAGCGACGGAAATTCGTAGCGCAACGCGAACTCATCTTTCCACGTCAGCTGGACTAATTCACTGCCAAGCACCGTAATTCCCTCCGCAAATACGTCCGGTACCGGGATTCTGTGCAGTACCCGGCCCGTCGTTGGACTCACACGCCGCAGACTTGATTGCCCGACGATACCGGTACTTTCGTATAAAAGCGTGTCAATAATTATAAGCCCCTGAGTAAACGCGGTGGTATCATGCGGGATGACGCGGAGTATTTGCGGCCTCACGGCTGGAACCGCCGATGCGCGCAACGCCGCCTGCAAGCGCGGCGACTGCTGTATATGCTGCGGCGTTTGTACTAGCGCCTGTGCATATGGAGCGACAACGACAGTCAAAACCGCGAGCGCGGCAATGGTAGCTTTAATTAATTTTAACATCGTAGCGTTCCCGCCCTTTCTGTATCTTCAATAACACACTCTGTCGATCCGTCCGGCAAATCCTTGATCGCTATACCCGCCCCGGCGAATTGATCGCGGATCATATCCGCGGTTTTGAAATCTTTTGCGGCGCGGGATTTCTTACGCAAAACGGCCTTTTCAAAAATGGCCTTCTTTACATCCGAAGATAAATCGCCGTTGATTGACAGAGATATTTTAAAACCGTCGATCTCTTCCATAACCTCGGTACGATTATCGTCATCCACGAATTTCAACAAATCGAGCCCCAACAAATCGTCCGTTTCCGAAGCAAAAAGTAACTTCTCCTCGTTTGTCAATCCATCGTCCCGCAGTCCCTCCCAAAGCGCCGCCATAGCCCGCGGCATATTCAGATCGTCACGGACAGCATCCATAAACTGGCTAAGAACACGGTTGACATTGTTCATGTCAATATTAACAACGCCCGATTCGTGAGGCCCAGCCTGTGTTTGATTGGATGATAACGACGCTATCAGTTTCCGTAAATTCGCAAGCCCATGCTCCGCCGACATCGCGCCCTCATACGAAAAAGTCAACGGTGACCGATAATGAGCGGTATAGCAAAACATCTTATATCCAAGCGGCGAAACGCCATGTTCCTGCAACTTGTCCAGCGTAACAAAATTTCCTCCCGATTTCGCCATTTTCCCTTTGTCGAGCACCAAAAATTCTCCATGCAGCCAAAAATTCGCGAATTTCTTGCCCGTAGCCGCCTCGGTTTGTGCAATCTCGTTCGTATGGTGGACGCGGACATGATCCGCGCCGCCGCAGTGTATATCGATAGGCTGACTCAAGTGCGCAAGAGACATCGCGCTACACTCTATGTGCCACCCTGGGAACCCAATGCCCCAAGGGCTTTCCCACTCCATCTGCCGCTTCTCATCTTTGGGCGAAAATTTCCACAACGCGAAATCGGTGGCGTTCCGCTTGTCCCCCATGTCAACCCGCTCCCCCGCCCACAAACTCGCCGGATCGATCCGCGCGAAATCGCAATACGCCGGAAACTTCGCGGTATCAAAATATATCCCGTCTTCCGTTTGATATGTAAATCCCTTTTCCTCAAGCGTTTTGATGATGTCAATCATTTGCGGTATATAGTCTGTAGCTCTCGGCCATAAATCCGGCTGCAAGATGTTCAGGCGGCTGATGTCGTCCATAAATTTTTCCGTATAGAACGCCGCGATGTCCCAAACGCTCTTTCCCTCCCGCGCCGCGCCGGCCTCCATCTTGTCTTCACCGGTATCGGCGTCGGAAACAAGATGCCCCACATCGGTAATGTTGACGACGTGGCAAACATCATGGCCGCAAGCAATCAGCGCGCGTTTAAGAACATCCTCAAAAATGTATGTACGCAAATTACCGATATGCGCATAGTTATACACAGTAGGCCCGCAGCAATACATGCCCACAGGGGCATCGCCGGCTTCCGGAACAAATAGCTCCTTTTGAGCAGTAGCGGTGTTGTATAGGTATAATTTTCTCTTCATAGTGTAAAAAATAGTTTTTTGACCTTGCTCTAATCAATAAAAGGGTTTATTATTTTTAGTGAATTTTCTATGATTTGTCCGTGTTGCATGTCTTCTGTATATAAAATAGAACACTTGCTTTCCAGAGCTGCGGCTATTACTAGGCAGTCGTAGTAAGAATAGCCATAACGCTCCTTAATAAAAACAGCATGTAGGATTGTTATCTCGTTTACAGTAATGACGTCACAATAGCTCATAGCTTCTTTAAGAGCTGTATTTACATTTTCAACAGAAAAGTTTAATTTTTTGAAACAAACATTGCTAAACTCACCCAATACCTGTATACTAGTTATACAAGTCAAACCGCCTAGTAATTCAAAAGAGCGTTTTTTCTTTTTAAAAACCTCGGAATACGCATAGATAAATATATTTGTGTCTAAAAAATACGTCATCGTTCGTTAGCCTCTTCCCTGTTGAATTTGAATTTACTTGTATCAATTTTAATACATGTAAAATCATCTTCTGTTATAACTGTTTTTGTCTTTGTACGAATTATATGGGGAGTGTAAGAGGAACTATGATTAACTTCTCCTTTTTCCTCGATAGTAACAACTACACGCGAAGGCAATCTCCCGACGTATTCATCCGGGATCTTTATAGTGTTATCGGCAATTACGGACTCGAATACTAAACCGGCCATCTTCCCTTTCCTTTCATGATTTTTTAAAACCTTAAAACCATTAAAATCTTTTTTTGGGGACAGGGGCTCAAAGTTCCCTCTTTCAATCATAGGGCAGGGTGTACACTGTACACCCTCACTCACTTCGAGCATAGTTCTATCTCCCGTAACGCCCCCATTTTAAAACCGACCTACGCTAAAACCCGTACTCTAAAACCATACGGGCGGGTGTAACGCTAAAGTCAAAACCAATTGGGGTTGTTGCAAAAGCCGTCATTGCCTTACGGGGCAGAGCCCCGTCCCCAAAAAAACTTTAAAGACTTTATAACCAGCAACGTCAAAATCCCATTTTCACAGCGCCGCTTCCCAAAACGACCTCGCCGATTACCACAGGCTTGAACTCGGCGATTCCGCTGTCTTGTAGAATCAAATCTGCGTTTTCCGGCGATACCGCGATCACCATTCCCACACCCATGTTGAACGTGCGGTACATCTCGGCGTCTTCTACGTTGCCTGTTTTTTGCAGATACTTGAATATCGGCTGCGGCTCCCATGCTTTTACGTTTATCGCCGCGTCGCAATTTTTCGGGAGAATCCTGTCGACGTTATCGACAAACCCGCCGCCGGTGATGTGAGCGCAGCCCTTAATAAGGTTGCGGTCAATCAGCGGCGACAACTTTATGTATGAGCGGTGCGGCTCAAGCAATATTTCGCCAAACGTTTTGCCGTTTTCAAAAATATCCGAATATTTTTTCTTGCCGACCTCCGTAACGATCTTACGCGCTAGAGTGTAACCGTTGGTATGCAACCCGGCCGACCGCAGCCCAATCAATACATCCCCGGCTTTTATCGACGACCCGTCAATAATCTTATTTTTATCGACCACTCCCACAATCGTCCCCACAAGGTCAAATTCTCCCTCGCTGTAGATATCCGGCATTTCCGCGGTTTCTCCGCCTATCAACACGCAGTCGTTCTCGCGGCAGGCTTTGACGAGACCCTCCACTATCTGCTCGGCGGTTTGGGGGATGAGTTTGTTTATGCCGATATAGTCTAAGAAGAAGAGCGGCTTCGCTCCCATCACAAGGATGTCGCCCACGCAGTGGTTGACAATGTCTAACCCGACGGTATTGTAAACCCGCGTGTCAAACGCAATTTTGACTTTCGTCCCCACGCTGTCGGTAGACGAGACGAGGATGGGCGAGTCCATGCTTTTCAGGTGCGAGATGTCGAACATCCCGCCAAACTGACCGAACTGGCCGGAAACGTGTGCGTTATAGGTAGACGAAACAAGCTCACCGATACGGCCCTTGACCGTATTCCACGCGTCTATGCTAACGCCGGCGGCTTCATAAGTTAGGGGTGCGGACATTTATTATTTCTTCCTGTTTTGATTGTTTGACGCTTCAATAAGGCAAATATACATCACGCACGGGATAGAATCAAATTGTTTTTACGGATTACCTCCATCGCCGTCTCATAATCTCCACGCAAAATCGGATGTACCGTCATCCCACGCCTTTCCATCCCCCTGAACCAGGTGTCCTGACGCTTGGCTAAGTGATATATATCTTGCAATAACTGTGACATCATCTCGTCAAAACCGACTATACCGTCGATATATCGCGCTACGTGCTTGTATTCCATGCCAAACAGCGCGAAACGGCCGCGGTCGATTCCTGAGTTTAACAACCCGGCGACCTCGTCGACTAAACCCTCCCGGATCCTGTCGTGCAGACGCTTTTCTATGCGGGCTCGAAGCGCGAAACGTTCCCACACTACATACAAAACCAGCGAATCAATCCGCGGGGAAGGTGGGCGCTCACAAACTGCACCCGCGTTTGCCCGTGCTATTTCCAACGCGCGGATAATTCGTTTTTTCGAGCTAATATCCGTATCGGCAAGAATTTGCGGTGACTCTTTTTCAAGCATAGCGAGAAGCGCCTCGCGGGTCTCCTCCATCATCGATTTTCTAAACTCGACATCCTCCGGCACTTCCGGTAAACGGTAACCTTTCAAAACCGCCTCAATGTAGAGACCGCTGCCGCCCACAATCACAGGCAACCGCCCACGGCCAACCACGCCATTAAACGCCCTGTGAAATTCCTGCTGATAATCGTATAATGTGTATATTTGCGACGGGTCAACGATGTCTATCAGATGGTAAGGTATAAAATCATCCGCCCCCAAAATTCCGTACTCTCCCAAATCCTTGCCCGTCCCGATATCCATTCCCCGGTAGACCTGCCTCGAATCGGCAGACAACACCTCGCCGCCTAACGCGCGCGCAACGCGCACGGCGAGGGTTGTTTTGCCTGATGCGGTGGGACCGCAGATGGTTATAGCGTTACCTGACAACAATAGCCGAAACGCTCTTAACGTCTAAACCGGCCCCTCTTACTTCCACGAAATAGCGCCCGGCAGGCATCCCGATGAGGGAATAGCTACCGACTCCGCCGCTGACTCTGAAATCCGCGCGGACTCTGCCCTTTACGTCAAACATCCTCACTTGAAAATCCGAATCCGTTGAAGAGGAGACATTCAGCGTTCGGCCCCTTATGGCGATGTTGGGACGGGTAGCGGCGGCGGGGCGGACGGTGGTTGCCCTGTCTCTGATTGAGACTGAATGGTCTTCGGCAAGCGCCCTGAATCCGGCGGCTAACAACGGATCGACAAACGAGGCTGAATGGCGATCGTAGTAATAAACGATGTCCCCTTCAGCAGCGTTCAACTGGGTGTCCCATAGTACCGGGAGCATACCGCGGGTGAGCATGGCTTCGGTTACGGCGAGTGTATATTGGCGGACAGACGCCCGGTCTCTTTCAAACTTTGCATCCCAACTGGCAACGCCATATTCGCCCATTATAACGGGGATGCCTTGATTAATGAAGCGGGGCATCAGTTTGTCCATAAAATTATTCAGTTCCGCATGGTCGGCTGGCGTCCCCCAGGTTGTCATCGGAAGTATTATTCCGCCCCAGTCTACCGGTTCCGATATATGGGTAAAAGCGAACGGGTCGTAGTAGTGTACCGACACGGCGAGACGGCCTGCCGGGTCGGTCGGCATTACAAACATTTCATCGATAGTGCGGTCGATGTTGGTATGATACCCCTGAACCTGCAGGTGCCGCTGGGCGTTGTTGCCGCCCTGTGAACGGATTTCACTAACAAACGCCTGATTGATAGTGTTCAGCAAACCGTACGCCCGTGCTTTCGCGACCAAATCGTCGCCGTTCCTGTGTATGTACCATATATCGTCCCAACCCCCCTCTTCGTTAAGCGACGCGAACATCAAATGGTCGTCATAATCTCTAAACTGTTGGCCGACTTGCTCCCAAATTCTAAGAAACTTCCGCATGGCCTCCGTGGAGTCGGTCGGAAATTCTCTCCACCATCCACCATCCCAGTGAATGTTGAGAATAACGTACATATCCTCTTCAAGAATCAAGTCTACGACCTCCTGAACGCGATCCATAAGCTCCGGGCTTATCGTGTAACTGTTACCGCTAATAAGCTGGGTCGCGCTTGAAATACATGTACCGTTATTGCAGGGAACGTTATTGTTCGCAATGCTGTTCCCGACCATCTTGTTAGACCAGGCCACCGGCACGCGCACTGTTCTGAACCCGGCATCTTTGTATCCCTGTATTATCTGCCTTGTAATACGCGGACTGCCCCAACTCTCTTCGAGTGTAGCCATGCTGTTCACCCATTCTACACATCCCTGATCTGACATACCACACTCTATCACCGCTTCAAACGTATTCCCAAGGTTAATCCCCAATCCCATGTCTGCGACAAGTTCCATGGTAGTCATATCCCGCATTTGCGCATTCGCGCCAGTTAACGTCATCATCAAAAACGACGCTATACCGATGATTGTACGATGTTTTCTCGACATAAACACAAACCTCCTTAAAAAATTTTGTAAGTAATGAAACGGCCAAACCGCAACGCCGCAGAATTTAAACTAACCCGACACATATATTATCAACCCGGCGGCAATTGATTTCAACGTTAAAATCAAAACCTTTAAAGTCTTTAAAATCAAAATCTTTAAAATCAAATTCTTTTTTGGTGACAGGGGCTCAAAGTTTCCTCTTTCAATCATAGTGCAGGGTGTACACTGTACACCCTCACTCACTTTGAGCATAGCCTATCTCCCGTAACGCCCCCATTCTAAAACCGAACACGCTAAAACCCTTACCCTTAAAACCCTACGGGTGGGTGTAATGCTAAAGTCAAAACAAGTCGATGGTGTGGTTTTGTTTTTGATTTTAACATTTTACCCCGACAGTACGCCCACATGTCCCCCGTAAGCGGTCGCCGCTTATGGGGGACCGCAGGGGGGCTTATGTGTCGGGGCGTTACGGGGCAGAGCCCCGTCCCCAAAAAAAGATTTTAAAAAGCTTTTAAAGATTTTACAAGTTACTCAACAACCGTAACCCTGACCGACACACGCTCTTGACCGGCGCTGGTGGTTAGAACGCCGCGGACCAGATAGGTACCCGTGGCGACAGGGCGGCCGCGGGAATCAACCAGATTCCAGGACGAAATCACACCTCGTGAACCGGCGGAAACCGGTAGACGGGACACTACGTTACCGGAAGCGTCGTAGACTAACAAACGACCGTCGGTGACCGCGCGACCCGACCAGAAAAGGTTAACCGAGCCGGAACGGGCAACCGGGCTTGGGCCGGCGTAAAACTCGCCGCCACGAATAGCCACAGGGGCCACGAAAGCCATATCGTCATAATCGTACTCAGGAACCACGCGGTCAACTTCGGCGATACCGGTGGCGCTTGAGATGAAGTAAACGTTGGCGATGTACAATTCACTGCCAACGGCGCCTTCAATAATAAGCCGTATTGCCGCGGTTTCCATGAAAGAAGAGCCGGCACCGCTAATACTCAAATCGGTAATGCTTATTCTCGCGGCTCTCCACTCGCCGTTGGTGGCCGGGAGGTTGACGCCGCCTTGCAAACCGGCATGAGGCGGCAAAGCGGAACCCGCGCTGTGCAGTTCAAATCTAGCGTACTCTACATCGGTTCCCACCGTCCGATATTCAAAGTAAATCCCCGTATGAGCGGTGGTGACATCAAAGTACGATGTCGTGCCCTCAGGATACAAGTTCGTAGCGAGCAACACCCCTTCTTTTCCACCGGGGATTGCGGCCGTATAGTGATGACGTCCGGCGACAGCCCCGCCAGCGCCAGTAGTACCGGTAGCCTCAGCCCAATCGGTAGCGTTCGCGAACCAATACGCACCGAGTTGGTTCAGCGTGGCCGGGGTTCCGCCGAAATCTGAAATCGGAAAATCAATCTCCCGTGGATCGGCAAAGTTTAACGATACGCAGGAATTACATATAACCGCGCCGACATCACCGCCGCCCTGCGGAGGAATCCTGATGGGATTTACGTCGAGGTGGAATATAACGTTAGCGATAGCGAACACACCGCCCGCCGTGCCCGTGACATGAAAAGAAATCTGGGAAAGCGCGGCTCTGTTAAACTCAGCCGTACCGGCCAAACTGTCAAAAGGAACTCTCACTTCACTCCAAGAGCCAAAAGTGTGCGGGAGGTTGAGAGTACGTTGCGTAGGAAGAGCGGGGTTAGCATGCTTGGCCCCGTCCGCCAATTCAAGCCGGGCGCTTGTACCCGCGCCGTCGCCTGTCGTTCTGTACCAAAAATGGATGCCCGCATATCCTGACGCATTCACAAACTCAGGAGCGGCGCCAGCTTCCGGCGCGGAGAAAAGGTCTGTGGCCAATATCAGCCCCGTTTGCCCCGCGGCAATCGTGGTATTTGCACTATAGCGGAAGTTGATTTCACCGTAAACAATATCGCCTTCCGCGAAATCAGGGCCTTCCCAGCCGCCTACTTTCCCATACCACCATCCGCCAAGCGCGTTCCGATTGGGCTCGGGCATCTCAAATCTGGAAATGAGACGATTACCGGCAGGATCATGAGTAGGCTCGTCGTTACCGCCGTTACCAAGGCCCTCGTTGGGGTCGCCGTTGTAACCGGTTAGACGGACGTTATCGATGGCGAGGGTACTGCCCGCGCTGCCGGTACTTCCTGTCTCACCAAAATTCCACCCGGAAACAATTTGAATCTGTGTAATGTTCGCGGCGTTAAACGGACGGCAAGCGGGAGTTCCAACGTGGTCGCCAGCGGGACCGCATGCCCAAGACGGAAGCGTAAACGAACTAAACGGTATTGCTCTGTCACGCGTCCAAGCGGCGCTAACCGGTAAGACTGCGGTAAAGTCTACGCCGTTATTGTTAGCGTCACTATACGTGTCCATCAGTTTGACCGCGATACTCCCGGTGATACCAGTCGTCCGGTAATCGAGAGTAATGCCTGTAAAGCCACTCAAATCATTAAAGATGACTCTACCGAAGTCCATGTTCAATCCCATCGCCGCTCCAAAAACTGAGACGGACGGTGCGCCTACCGGCCAACTCGGCGTCACAGTATGCTGAGTAAGCGCGGCTGAAGCATAGCCATCTTCGGTTCGTACGAGAACAACGTCCCCACCTTCGGGGACACCTCTCCAAAGCGCGTCCATTCCAAACCACCAGGCGTTGCCGCCGAATCTGCTATGGAGATCAACCTCAAAATCCGAAACGAGGAAAACACCGTCGCCGCCGGTAGTACCGCCCTGACACGCCGTGCTGGTGCTCAGAACTCTGTTCGCGCAAGCGTTCCACCCCGCCTCGTCGACAATCGGAGTACATACGGTGCCCACCAAACAAGAGTAGCCCGGCTGGAAATTACCGGTACCGGTGCCAGTGCCGGTGAAGCCTACGAGAACTACGTTGTCGATGAATAGAGTACCGGCCGCAACACCCGCGTTATGCTCCGCCCGAATAACCCAGTCTATGCTGGTGGCGTTGGCAGGAACGAACGAGTAATTATTACCGGCAGTGATGTACCAATCCGGCAAAGTAAGGCTTGCTATAGGGACGGTAAAAGTCTGCCAATCATTGCCTGTAAGGGTCGGAAGCTGGGCCGCTGTCTGTATCGCATACGCTTCTCCGTTATTTGGCGTATCTGTCGTCGCCACCCGGAGTCCGATCCTCCAACCTGCCGCCCCCCTCGCCGAGAACCTAATTGCCGTAACGCCATTAAAATCAGCCCCGATAGGATCGCCGTCCGTAGCGGTAAGATTGGTTCCTATCGCCGCGGAGGAATGAGCAGGCGTTGCCGAAAGCCCGGAAAATACCATCATTCCAGCCTGACCCGTGCCGCCAAAACCGGCACCGGCCGCGCTTTGCGCGTATTCTTGTACCGTAGCAGTCTCTATGTTATAGGTGTACCAATGGCCGCCGAGCCTGTTTGCCGTTCCAGCAACCTCAAAATCATCCAGCACAAATTCGACGCCGCCGGTGGCGGGACACTGGGCAGTAGGAATTTGGTTGCCTGTGCAAGCATTCCACTCGGCCTCGTTAGCGATTGGGGTACACGTTGTGCCCACCAAACAGGAATGGCCCGGTAGAAAATTCCCGGTGGTACCGCCGGTAGGGCAAGTCCCTTCAGTACCGGGGCAGGCGCCCATCCAGAATGTATTGAGGCCGCCTGAGCAATCGGCCACTTCCTGTGGTAGAAATACATCCCAGCAACTGCCTTGGAGATTATTATCCGCCCACCTGCAACAGCCTAAAGAAGTTGCAGCCGTGGTCGGCGGGTTTTGATCTCTGCCCTCACCGGAAAATGTGCCGCCCGCACACATGGTTCCTGTCCCTTCAGCTCCTCCGTTGAATATCCAACCGTTAGTTGCGCAATTGGCTCTTTCGGCGGCCGATAGAGGCCAACAGTCACCACCTGCATTCCACAAGCACATTTCCTGCGCCGCCACCGGCCCAGTCCCCATCACCACCACCGCCAACATCGCCACTACCGCCGCCGATGCCGTTTTTTTCCAAAATTTACTTATTCCTGTCATTGCCCAACCTCCTTTAAGTTAGGTTTTTATACTCAAAAAAGGGTTTCTCCCCGTTTTTTCCACTTTTAGCCCTACCCAGCTCGACCACTACCGTGTATCTCACGCCCTGTATACTATATGATACTATGTTTCCACCTAAAAAGTAAAATAAAAAAAAATAATTTTTGAGATCACGACAACAGGTCCGCTTCACCCGTTGACTGTATCATGATTGTTGTTGGCATTCCGTCGAGCATTTTTGTATAATTTTCCTGAAATTGTATGGGGTCTGCGTTGGCATCCGCGCTAAAGCCGAGGAATACCACGGTCGACTCGCCGGAGTGTTTGCGGAGCATGTTTGGGAAAGTGTCGTCTGACAACACGACTTCTATGGTTGCGTCCATGCGGGCGGCTATTATCATTTTTTCTAACTCTTCCTTGGCTTCTTTTACCTCTTCCGGCGTGTATGCCATACGCAAAATCCTGATTTTCGCGCCTGTCCAGTCCGAATTTAGCGACAGCAGGTACGCAAGAATAACCATTAGCGATCCGTTGTGCATTCCACGCCACCAGATATCGATTACGCGGGATTTGCTGCGTTCTTTTGGCGCGGGCAGGGTTTTTCCGTAGATCAGGGCTATGCTCATATTCAAGCTTGCGGCGGTTTGGATGCAGTCCATGAACGCGCCTGCCCGGTCGGGGTCGCTTGACCAGCCGAACATTGCGAGGTTGGGCTTTATGGGGCCTATTGAGTGCGCTTGCAGGAAATGGCTTATCCCTGTGCTAAGATCGGGAGTGACCAAAACTTCAGGAAACGCCCTGATGCGGTTTTCGCTCAAGAAATCGTCGAACGTCACCAGTGTCTCGGTGCGTCTGTCGGCCATTTCGGTAAACTCCCCCTTCATCATCGCGGCGATTGTTAAAATACCGCTTCCGCTTGAGAGCCAATCGGCGTATTTGGCTAAATGTAGCCTGCGGCCCGGATCGCTTGAGAAAGCTACAATCGTGGGCCGCCAGTTTTTGGCGTGCACGGGGAAAGACGAGAGCGTGAGCAAATTGTTCCTTGTTCTGGAGTAGTAAAATCCGCGCCGCGCATCGCCAAACGATGCCGACATGACATACTTGCGCACATAGAAAAACAGCCCGGTGCAGATTACCGCGGCGAGAAGCGCCGCTTGAATATTAATGAGCAGGGTCACGGCAAAACTGGCAATGGCTCCTATAAGCGCGGCAGACCAATGGAAAAACTTGAATCTCGGTCGAAACGACGGATTGCGGCTAAACGACTCCATAAACGCGGCAAGGTTGATTATTCCATACGTCCACAAGAAAAACATGGACGTGATTGATGCCACCATGTTGAGAGCCGAGCCGCCGCCGCCTCCTCGGCAAGCGTAGAATATGACGGCGAAGCTGATGATGAGCGTCAAAATAAGCGCCCTGCGCGGCTCTCCCTGCGGGGTCATTTTCGCAAACATGTTGACCGGCTTGAGCAGTTTATCCTGCGCGAGCGCCTGCATTACCCGCGGCGCGCCCAAAACCGTGGCTAACGCGCTTGAAAGCGTGGAGGAAAGAACGCCTGCCACAACCAAAACCGTCGTGATAAGGGGCCAAAGCCCCCTCAAACCCTCGTAAGAATTCGCCGTAAGGGTCTCCCTCGTTATCGAGCCGCCGACCAGAAGCATCTGCGCGGCATATATCAGAAACCCGACAAAAATAGCGCTAAGCATGCCCACTGGAATCGAGCGGGCAGGATTCTTGAGCTCGCCGGACATGTTGACGCCCGCCAATATCCCCGTGACGGCTGGGAAATAAATCGCGAAGAGTATCCAGAAAGTATATTTGCCGTCCCCCGACCCAGCCATATTTTCCGTAAAAACCTGCATGTCAAAATTCATGACCGCGCCGATTAAGAAAGAGGCGATTGACAAGGCCATGATGACCATAATAACATACTGGGCCTTGATAAGCATCGAGGCACCCTTAAACGCGAAGAACGTCATGACAGCAAATATCGCGTATGCCACTATATCAAAATAGGCGCTGAATTCGGGAAACGTGAGTACCAACGCCTCCGAGAAACCGATTATGTAGAATGAAATTGATAAAGATTGGGATAGAAATATGGTAATGGCAATAGCCCCGCCAAATTCCGGCCCTATGGAACGCGAGATCAGGTAATACACTCCGCCGCCCTTAACCTCGGTATTGGTAGCGATGGCGGAAACGGAGAGGCCTGTGAGGGTAGTAATCACTTTGGCTATGCAGAGGATGGCGAGCGCTTGAAAGATCCCCGCGTGCCCGACCACAAACCCGGCCCGCAAGAATATCACTACCCCGATAATCGTCATGATGCAGGGTGTGAAGACACCGGCAAAGGTGGAGAATTTTTTAATTTCCGGATCTACGGCTGTCGTATCTTTGTTTTTCATAATAGCGTTTCAATATAATATTTTGCCGAGATCGTTTATTTTAACTTTTTTTATTTTTTATATTGACTTTTGCTTGTGAATGATATAATTTGTGTTGGGGTAGCATTCTTCGGGTGCATGGCTCAGTTGGTTAGAGCGCCGCGTTCACATCGCGGAGGCCGCTGGTTCGAGTCCGGCTGTGCCCATTATGTTTCGTTTTTGCAGGTTTAAACATGAATTTTTCCAAAATGATATTCTCTGCGCGGCCTGTTATCGCGGCTGTTACGATTGCCGCGTTTATCGTACTTTTCGCGGTAGCCCGCGCGGCATATGCCACGCCTGTCGAAAACTGCGTGTCGTTTGTGTCCCCGCTCACCGGCGCGGTTCTTTCGGCTCCAAGCTGCACAATCTCCATTGAGGTCGAATGCCCCAACATCACAAGAGTGGATATTATGGTGCGCCACGCGCTCATGGACGGCGATAGCGCGGCAGCGACGCACCTCGTATCGTTTACGCGCCCACCCTACAAATATTTCTGGAATATCAGCGAACTTCCTAACAGATTGTTCACCGGCATAAGCATAGAGGCTATGGCCGCGGTTTCAGGCGGCGAGCCGCGGCTCGCCGCGCGGCAAGAAGGCATTTTCCTTGCC
>JAITUP010000036.1 GCA_031286265.1 Chitinispirillales bacterium
TTTAGCATTACACTCACCCGTAGGGTTTTAGGATACGGATTTTAGCGTAATTCGGTTTTAAAATGGGGGCGTTACGGGGGCGGAGCCCCTGTCACCAAAAAAGAATTTGATTTTAAAGACTTTAAAGGCTTTGATTTTATAAAGCAAGAGACAAGGGATGACACGGTATGAATACGCATGAAAAGGGCAAAGCCGGTGAGGATATGGCGGTTGAGTATCTGCTGGCGCGGGGGTATGTGATAGAGGCCAGAAATTACAGAACGAAGAAGGGCGAGCTTGACATTGTGGCCGTCGCGCCCGACGGGACGCTTGTATTTGTCGAGGTTAAGGCGGCGCGTAGCGCAGGGTGCGGTAACCCGCTTTACCGCATTACGCAGGCCAAGAAGAAAACCATGATTAGCATGGCGCAGTGGTATATGTATGAGCGCCAAATCACAAACCGGCCCTGCCGTATGGACGTAATTGGAATCTACGGAGGCAAGGTAGATCATATCCCAAACGCGTTTTTCGCGTCGTGAGTATTTAAGGATATGTAGTGGTTTTATTTTAAACCCGAATTTTCCGCCTACCAATCAAGCAACGCCCGCATCACCAGCGTTGAATGTACTTCCGACCTCATGTCTAAATTGCCCGGGATCATCATGTGCCGATGCCATGATATGCGGCCGTCTCTTTCTGCTATTAACAGGGCTATGAATGTTCGTTCGGGCGGGATTGCTTCGCCTTGCGTGTTCAGAAATTGATGCCTTTCTTCCGAAAATTTTTCTTCGTAGCCATATATATACAGGAAACCGTCGACGTTATAGCGGTCGCACATTTCTTCTATTGGGCCTATTGAAAACGTGGTGGGCGGAAAGTCTGTGAAGAATTGGTTTCGAAAGGCGGTGCCGTGGTATCGCAGCGCAGTTTTGAGCCGGAAGAAGTCGCGCTCTCGGTTTGGGTCGTCCGGGATTATGAGCGGGCTGTAATTCATCTGTTTCAGCGTAAACGCCGCCGATCTGGCTGCTTGTCTGGATGCGTTTTTGCTCCAGTCGTCGCGGAACTCGAGGATGCCGCCTGCGGAGACATCGTATAGGAAAACTTCAGGCTGAAGGATGCCGATGCGCCCGGCGCCCTCCGCGATCTCGAGGATTGTCGGATCGTGATGCGTTGGTGTTGTTGGCGCGGCGGCGCGGGACGATGCGCATCCTGTGTAAAGCAGTAGCGGCGCGATTAGGGCGAGCCATGCGGCGCGCGTTGTTTTTGTCTTTACAGTCATAATTTTAACTCCTTCCTTCACAATGAAGTTGCGCTTCTTCCACCTCGTCCGCCGTCAACAATATTTCCCCGTTTCGCGACAGCGCGATCGCTATTTTTTGCGTTTGCGGGATGCGGGAGAAAATTATCATGGCGATAGATGTCAGCGGAACGCATAAAAACATTCCCGGAATGCCCCAAATGATATTCCACAGCGCGAGCGAAAGCAGTATTACGAGCGGGCTTAGATTTAGCCTGTCGCCCTGAAATCTCGGCTCCAGTATGTTTCCGATGAGCATTTGCAGCGTCGTAACGCCGATTAACACCGCTAAAAACGGGCCAAGGCTTTCATATTGCAAAAACGCGAAGATCGTGGGCAGCGCGGTGCTGACGATCGAGCCGATTGCCGGTATAAAATTGAACAGAAATATCAAAAATGCCCAGAAACTGGCGAAATCCAGTCCTATAATTTTGAAGATGACGTAGCTGAGTATCGCCGTGATAAGGCTCGCGGCGGTCTTGATGCCGACGTAGGCGCGGATGTCGTTACTCACCTGTTTGATGGTGAAGTCAATGTTTTTTTCGCTGTCGGTATTGGCAATGAGCTTACTTAGCTTGCTTCTGAAACTCCCTTGTTCAAGGAAGAGGAAAAGCAGGTATATAGCAACGATTGTACCTTTCCCAAGAGCGTTTGTCACTTCGCCGACGATACGGCGCATAGCGGAATTGAAATCCAGCCCGGAAATTAGCCCGCTTAGAGTAAATGTCTCGTTCCAGGGCATAAGCGCTTGGATGCGGTAGCCCATCATTTCGAGATTATATTGATAGACCGGGATCCTTTCCACGACCTGATTAATGTTATTAGTTATAATCCACGACGCCAGATAGACCGCGCCGATGATGGTAACAAGCGCCGCGCAAAACGCAAGCGGGCGCGGTACGCGAATGCGCACCAAAGGCAGCGGCTTCGCAAACGCCTCGGTGAGTATATTAATTAAACACCATATAGCCACCGCAAGGACAAACGGCATCAGAAGAGGCCGGCCAATATATAGCACGCCCAAAGCAAAAAGAGCGATTACAAGGCCATACGCGATTTTTCTCATCACTTTCCCATCACAAAAATTATCTTTAAAGCGAATACGGTACCGGACAAAATCATCAAAATTGTCCTGTCAGTACTAAAGATATATTATATTCGCATCATTACGCGTATATAAAAGAAAATATTTTGCGACGATATTCGTAATAGTGATTGAAGAACACTAACATTCGTAGAAGAGGGGGTATTACAAATGGCAATAGACGTTCCCGAGCTAAATGAAAGAGTCAAAGAAGAAAGCAGTTTCGTATCTCTGCTGAAAACAGAGATGGCGAAAGTCATCGTCGGGCAATCAAAAATGGTCGACCGTCTGTTGATAGGGTTGCTGACGCGCGGTCACATCCTGTTAGAAGGCGTGCCGGGCCTCGCCAAGACGTTAGCCATATCCACGTTAGCCAAAGCGGTAGACACCGGCTTCAAGCGGATACAATTCACACCCGATCTGCTGCCGGCGGATATAGTGGGTACGATGACTTACAACCAGAAAACCGGAGAATTTGTGGCCAAAAAAGGGCCGATATTCTCCAACATCATACTGGCCGATGAAATCAACCGCGCCCCGGCCAAGGTACAGAGCGCCTTGCTCGAGGCGATGCAGGAATGTCAGGTAACAATCGGCGACGAGAGTTACCGCCTGGAAGAGCCGTTTTTGGTACTTGCCACACAAAACCCAATCGAGCAGGAAGGAACATACCCGCTGCCAGAAGCGCAAGTCGACCGCTTCATGCTAAAACTGAAAATCACCTACCCGACGAGGGACGAAGAGAGAGAGATATTAACGAGAATGTCCGGCGGAGTCGTGCCGGAGATCGGCAAGGTCATAACGATCGACAAACTGCTATCGGCCCGTAAACTTGTTAACGATATATATATGGACTCCAAGGTTGAGGAATACATCGTCAGCTTAGTCTTCGCGACAAGGGAGCCCGAAGCCGCCGGTCTGGCCGATATACGCGATCTAATATCCTACGGCGCTTCTCCGCGCGCGACGCTCTTTTTAACCCGTGCCGCCCGCGCCCACGCTTTCATCCGAGGCCGGGGCTACGTAACGCCCGAAGACATAAAATCGATAGGGATGGACATTCTGCGCCACCGTGTGATTACCACCTACGAAGCGGAAGCGGAGAATATCACATCGGAACAGATAGTCCAGAAAATATTCGATAGTGTTGAGGTACCATAGTAGGGGGGAACGAAAAACATGATACCAAAAGAAGTTCTCCAAAAAGTCCGCCAAATTGAAATCCGCACCCGCCGGATAGTGGACACCGTTCTTTCCGGCGAATACCATAGCGCTTTCAAAGGCCGCGGAATGGAATTTTCCGAAGTGCGCGCGTACACAGATGGCGACGATGTTCGTACCATCGACTGGAACGTCACCGCTCGCATGGGATCGCCATACATCAAAAAATTCATAGAAGAACGCGAACTAACGGTAATGCTCGTAGTAGACGCTTCATCATCGGGCAATTTCGGGTCGATTGATAAATTCAAGGGCGAAATGGCCGTCGAACTCTGCTCGCTTCTCGCGTTTTCGGCGATACGGAATAATGACCGGGTAGGCTTGATAATATTCACATCCGGCGTAGAGGTTTTCATCCCTCCGCGCAAGGGGAAAAATCACGTGCTGCGGGTTATCCGGGAATTACTGTACTTTGAACCGCGCCACAAAGGCACCGACATCGGCAACGCGTTAAAATTTTTGAATCGCGTGCAGACGAAAACGAGCGTAGTTTTTTTGGTATCGGATTTCATATCCGCCGCTGATTTTGAAGCTCCGGTCAGAGTAGCGGCAAAGCGGCACGACCTGATCGCGATTTCCATAACCGACCCACGAGAAGACACGATACCGCGCGTGGGATTAATTGAACTGGAAGACGCGGAGACCGGAGAGACGGTTTTATTAAACACGCGAAGCAAAAAAACACTCCAAATCTATAAAAACGAGCGTGAAAAACGAAAAAAAGAACTCGAAGAGATGCTCAGATCGGCAGGCGTTGACGAGATCAGGGTGTCGACGGAGGCAGGGTACGTTAAGCCGATAGTTAATTTTTTCAAGAAAAGGGAACGATAGCGATTTATTTTTACCTTTCTTTTGATATTAACCCGGCGGTAATTGACCTTAATGTCAAAATTCAAATCAAATTCAAATTCAAAATCTTTTTTTGAGCCCCGTCACCAAAAAAGATTTTAAAAAGCTTTTAAGGATTTTGACTTTGATTTTGATTTTGATGTGTTACAATCCAACAGATCGTCTCGCTTCGCTCGCGATGACGAGCTTTTGCCATATTTTTACTAAAACATCTGCCTAATGGACAATCTGGGATAAATTCCGAAATGCTAATTCTCCGGGCAATTTACCCCAAATTTTCCATTAGGCTTGAGGGGGTGTTTCAAAAGCCAGCAAGATATTTTTTAATATATATTGATTTTTCCTCACAAAGCATATTATATTGATAATACATGAGTCTAAATGAAACCGAGGTGAAAATGACAAAAATCGTTAAAATTACCCTAGGAGGGAAAAATGGCCAGTTTAGTGTTTGAATCTGTAATCGCAAACGATACTATAAAAATACCACGTGAATACACTGGGAAATTATCGCCGCACGTAATTGTTACTCTTGAAGAACGTCGTGCCGATAAGCAAGGCGGACATTCATCCGCCCAAAGCAAAAAAATGCCACATTGCATAAACATAGGCATGGCCGGATTCAAATTCAACAGGAATGAGGCCAATGAGCGATAAAGTTTTTTTAGACACAAATATCTTGATATATTACAATCGCATTGATTGCCTCAAAGGGTCGTTTGAATGGATAGGGCGATGTTCATTCTCGCGGGGGGCAAACCCTCTGACAAATTTCTTCAACCGTATATTTGGGCTTTCGTTTCATATCCTACAATATATTACCCCGCCAAAGATAAAAACAAAAAACTGAATGAAGGTATTAGGAGTTCACGATTTCAAGATATTCACTGACATTTACAATCTTAATATCTTTATATTCTCCCAGTTCTCGTAAATGTTTATCTCCTGAGATGATGTAATCCACATTAGCGGCATCTGCACATTCGAGGTACATGTTGTCATCTTTATCGCGACAAACATTTGTTTTGTGGTGAGGTAAGATGACGACTGTCTGACTGTATTTTCTGATAAAACTTACCACCGTCATCAAGCGGTTTTTGACAGCGGCAAGATGCGGTTTTTCTACTGTTTCTTCGAGTTCACCCAAAATATCATCTGTAACAAATAATGTATCCCACCCATCAACTACGCGCCCCATAAGAGCATGGGGCTTGCCACCCCAACCGAAAGCGGAGATAAGCAGGTTACAGTCTACGACTACTCTCATTTGTGATTTGCTGCCCTATCTGTACGAACCTCACGAATCGCGTTTCCAACGTCTTTTTCCGTAATTCCAGCCTGTGCAAATGCTTCTCTAACATCTGCGGAAACACGCTCAAACTCCTGCCTTCGCAAGTACGTGTCAATCGCCTCATCAACA
>JAITUP010000048.1 GCA_031286265.1 Chitinispirillales bacterium
TGTTGATGAGGCGATTGACACGTACTTGCGAAGGCAGGAGTTTGAGCGTGTTTCCGCAGATGTTAGAGAAGCATTTGCACAGGCTGGAATTACGGAAAAAGACGTTGGAAACGCGATTCAAACGACTCTTTGTTGTCCCAAACATTACGGAGCGGTGTCGGGAGGTTAGGCGACACATTTAAAAAAAAGGTTTAAAAAAATAGTTTTCAAAATTAAAAAAATGTTATGGGACGGTAGTGCATTTTTTTAAAATTTGCTTTTTGTATTGTTGATGATTTATATTGGTGTCGCGGATGTGTAATAGGTTTATAGATATTCGTAGTGAATGCCCACGCACTCAATGTTATAAAAATAATACATTACAACAGCATTTACAAGGATTTTAGGCGTGTTGAGCAGGCATTATAGTAATTACAGACAACCCTATGTTTCACACTCAAAATTCCATCCCTCGCCTTGTCGGCTCGTGGGATTTGACCGATGCCGACTGGTGTTGGTGGGGTCGTATTTGGTTCGTGGTGTTGTGGGTTCGTCGGGTGGGTAGCGTGAGCTGGTGTTGGTGGTTGTTGGTGTTCGGTGATGTAGCGTAATTTGTGTTCGGGCGACCATTTTGGGGTGGCCCTATTTATTATCATTTGAACAAACAACTTTCTTCTTGATTTTGTGGTTCTGCATATACTATCTTATAGGTAGGCGATGAGGAGTTAGTATGAAAAAGAGTAAACTTTACCTTGATACGCCTGTCATAAGTCGTTTGGAGGCGCTGGACGCTCCTGAAACGCTCAGGCTTTGGGATGAGATTAAAGCGGGCGTGTATGACATTGTGGTATCTGAATATGGTTATTGATGAGGTTGCGCGATGTCATCAGCCTAAGAGGGGCTGCCTGTTTGCTCATTTGTCGGCTATTGATTATTTGCGTGTGGATGGTAACGATGAAATTGACAGAATTGCATCGGAGGTCATCCGTTTGGGTATTCTTAAAGAAAAAGATCGTGATGATTGTATACACATCGGAACAGCGGTTGTCAGTCAATGTGACTATATTGTTTCATGGAACTTCAAGCATATGGTAAATGTTAAGACTATTAAGGGAGTGCGAGCGATAACCAATCTTCACGGGTATAGTAATGTTGACATTGTTCAGCCAACTATGCTTGTGGGAAAGGAGGTTTAGTCATGCCTGTATTAGATATCAGCCCATTGTTTACCGTTGAGGATATTCATAAGGTGCGTGCGTATCATTATGAGCTTACAAAAAACATGACGGCAACGGAGCGTCGTGCTTTTTATAAAGCTGGGGCGGATGATGCCGAGCGGCGAATATTTGAATTTAGGAAGCAGCATTCTTTGGAGTCGAGTTCTTAATCCCGTAAATGGCGCATGCGCTCCCATTTTAATTGATATTTGATTTTTGCGGTGTTATCTAATTTGTTTATTTTGGTGTTAAGCAATTTGTATGACCTCACCTTAAAATGGACAGTAGGAGCGAGGAATCAAAATAAGATATAATCATGAATTAAAGTTTATCCGTTCGCTCATTTTCATAAAATGCCCAAAATTCGTCGCTTTTCATTTTAGGGTCGGTACCTAACCAGCCCGGTCTTCCCATTGGCCCGGGGGCTCTTTTAGGTAAAGCAGCCCTACCAGCCTTTGGCTTCCTCAACCATCCACTCCACAAAATCGGCTTCATCCTCGCTATTTACGGGGAACATCACCCCGTTGCCGAGGGCTATAACCTTGTGGTAGGGCTCTTTGGTAGCAAAACCGGCTTTTTCTGCTGCTGCGATTTTCATAAAAACTCCCTTGGATTCAAGTTCAATTTCTTTCGTCTCTCAATTTTGATTCATTGCTACCATTGGACGAATATCAGTGTCACTTTAGTAATATATGTGTCGGGATCAGGTAAAATCAAAAGTTTTGTAAAAAAAATGATATTACATTATTCGCAAGCGTTTTTTCTTGTTTTTTCATTCTACATGAATTATATTCGTAGGAAGGAAAATATAAAAATGGCTACCGATTATTCGATCTATATACATATTCCGTTTTGCGTTTGTAAATGCCGATATTGCGATTTTTACTCTGTGCCGCAGTCATCAGATAGTTTTTTTCTTCTCGACCGCTATATTGACGCGCTTGCTAAAGAATGGAAGTTTTATGAGGATAACGGAATATTGGAGGGGGTTTCCGTAGATACGATATATATCGGCGGTGGTACTCCGTCTATGCTTTGTGCTGATATGTGGAGCAAGCTTGACGACGCGTTGTTTTCACGAATCGACAAAACGATGATCAGGGAATGGTCGGTGGAGTGTAACCCGGATTCGTTCACAATAGAAAAGGCTCGGATGTATGCGGATAGCGGCGTTACTCGATTGACGTTTGGTGTGCAGTCGCTAAATCCAAAAGAGTTGTCGATATGCGGCAGGGCTCATAGTACAGATCAGGCGATGAGAGCTTTAAGCGACAGCCGTTTATTCGAGCTGTTCAACTCCATAGCCGTTGATATTATCTATGCGCTGCCTGGGCAAACCGTCAACTCGTTAGACAATACACTTTCTTGCATTTTGTCAATATCGCATATCAGCCACCTGTCTGCCTATGAACTTACAATCGCGGAAGGAACACCGTTTGGCCGTCACGAAAAGAACCTCAAATTGCCGGATGACGACACGGTGACTGAAATGTATGAGCTAATCGGCAAGCGTTGTGCCGAGCGTGGGATAGATCAATACGAAATCTCAAACTATGCGCGTCCCGGGTTTGAATCCATCCACAACAAAGCCTACTGGTCGCACAAGCCGTATATCGGACTGGGGGCATCGGCGCATTCCTACATCCACCCCAATCGCTGGAGCAATATTGCCGATATTGAACGATATGTATCACTGATATCGGCAAATAAAGCTGCGAGGGATTTTGAGGAAATTCTCGACCCGCTTGAATTATCGAGAGAAATGATTTTTTTGGGGCTGAGAAATATCGACGGCATAGACGAAAATAAATATATCGACAGCACCGGATTGATATTCTGTACGGATAACCGGCAAAAATATTTACAAAAATTTATTGATTCCGGGCTCCTCAAAAAAACACTTTCAAAATGGATTCCTACCTCAAAAGGGATGCTCTTCGCCGACATGATGGCACGTGAATTGGCGGAGTAAAAAAAATATTTTTTTACAATATTTTCATACCGCATCTTCGTAATTATAATGAGCCCTTTATAGTCATTTCGCTTTAAAATGGCATCTGCGTTGTCCGGCGACATCACGGAGCAACGTGCAATCGTTGGGCAATGTAGGCGCTATTTTAAAGTGGAGCTACTATAGTCGCCATAATTCATCTTCTAAGGAGGTTTCTTATGCTTAATAGAATCAGTATAGGTGCAAAGCTCACTGTCGGTTTTTTGATTGTCGCCGCGTTGGCCGCTATTGTTGGAATAGTGGGAATTACAAGCGCCGGAAAGATGGACCGGCTTGCTGAGGATATGTATAACAATAGCTTGCAGGGCGTTTCACACTCTAAAGAGCTCAATGTATATCTCCTCTTCATCAACCGCGCCATGAGCAACACAATCATATTTGACGATCCTATCCTGCGTGAAGAATTTCAAAGCGAACTTGTGAAATATGAAGACAGCTTTTACAAGTTGCTCGATTCGATGACGGCAATTTCTCATACCCCTAAAGAGCATGAGATTATTCTAAGTGTGAAAACGCTTTACAGATCTTATTTTGAGCAGATTAAAGCCACCGTGGAATTAGCCGGCGCAACACATTCCAGCGTACCGCCTGAACTTCAAAAAAGCCTCCACGATACCAAGGCTACGGCCGATAAAATGCAGAGAGAAATCGGCACTCTTACTGTTTTTAACGACAGTTTAGCTTTAGCGGCGCATAAGGATACGGAAAGTACCTATAAGAAAATCTTTGCCATAATTACCATTTTGCTTATAGCCAGCGCCTTGATTGGGATTACGCTCGGCATTTTTCTATCGAGGCATATAAGCAAGCCGGCACACGCTCTCTCTATCATGCTTTCCGAGTGGAGCAAAGGGCATTTGGATATGCGGCTCAACATAAAGGATCGTACCGACGACATTGGCATAATGGCCGCGGCAGCCGATAACTTCGCGGACGATTTGCAGCACGTTATATTCAAATGGCTGACCATGATAAAAGACGGCGATCTCAGCATGGATGTGAGCATACGAGACGACACCGATGAAATCGGCCGTGTATTTGCGGACTTGGTAAATGGGCTGCGCACTATCATCGTAGAAGACGGCACTAGAGTGCTTCAAGCGGCGGCCAATAAAGATTTATCGCAGTATATTCATAGAGAATACAAAGGCGTGTTCGCCGATATGAAAGATGACATCAATATCGTAGTGCATAGCCTCGACGACACGATGAGCCACCTTACTCTGGCGGTAGAACAGGTATCAAGCGCGAGCGGCGAAATTTCGAGCGGGGCGCAGTCGCTCGCCGAGGGCGCGAATGAGCAGGCGAGCGCGATCGAAGAAATATCATCGAGCCTCGCGGAGATGTCGTCTATGACAAAGCGCAACGCCGATAATTCGAATCTGGGCAAAGTTCTCGTAAATAATACCGTCGAATCGCTGAACCAGGCGGACGAGGCAATGCAGCGCATGGCGGAATCGATCCGCAGCATCAAAAACTCGTCAGACAATACCGCCAAAATTTTGAAGACGATAGACGATATCGCGTTTCAGACAAATCTGCTCGCGCTCAACGCGGCGGTGGAAGCTGCGCGCGCCGGAGAAGCGGGCAAGGGTTTTGCGGTCGTCGCGGAAGAAGTCCGTACCCTCGCGATGCGCAGCGCCGAGGCATCCAAAGACACTGCCATGAAGATAGAGGAATCCGTGCAAAGCGCGGAAGTCGGCGTACACATCACAGAGGATGTCGCTAAATATTTAGCCGTGGCAGTCGAGCGCGCCGGCAAGGTCAACAACATCATTACCGAAATAGCCGTGGCATCGGATGAGCAGGCGCAAGGCATAAACCAAATAAATATAGCTGTCGCGCAGATGAGCCAAGTCACCCAGCAAAACGCCGCAAATTCACAGGAGTCGGCAAGCGCGGCGGAAGAGTTGAG
Source organism: Chitinispirillales bacterium (assembly GCA_031286265.1). Lineage (GTDB taxonomy): Bacteria > Fibrobacterota > Chitinivibrionia > Chitinivibrionales > Chitinispirillaceae > GUT77. The sequence continues at coordinate 5,123 of JAITUP010000048.1, forward strand.
CAGTCAGGCCGCGGAATTAGCCAATATGGTAAGCGGTTTCAAATTAAGCAAATCGGCGACCGCGCCCCAAAGGGGAAAAACATCTTCCAAAACGCAAATCTCGGCAATTACTCACGGCAGAAAAAACAGCGCGTATTCAACGCCGACAAAATCGATACGTGCAATAAAATCGGAAGAAATAATTCCGCTTGACGATAAGGAATTGTTGGAATTTTAGGTCTGTTATAGTAGTTTCACTTCAAAATTGCACCTATATCGCCCGACGACTGCACGCTACTCCGTGATGTCGCCGGACAACGCAGATGCAATTTTGAAGTGAGATGAGTATATCGAGAAAAACGTTATTTTAAAAAATGGTTTTGACTTTATCTCGCAACCCTGATGTATATTTAGTACGATAGGGATAAACGGAGGGTCAAATCATTTATGGAACATCCTGAAAAAAACGGTGCGGAAGAATCCGCGCTCGCACGATTTTCGCGCGACCTCACGGAAGCGGCGCGGGAAGGTAAGCTCGACCCGGTCATCGGACGGGACGAAGAGATTAGGCGCATCATACAAATATTGTCGCGCAGGACAAAAAACAATCCATTGCTGATAGGCGATCCCGGAGTCGGCAAAACAGCAATCGCAGAAGGGCTCGCGCTACGCGTCGTTAGAGGCGATGTTCCAGCCGGGCTCAAAAGCAGATCGGTAGTATCGCTCGACATGGGAGCGCTCGTGGCGGGGGCTAAGTTCCGCGGCGAGTTTGAAGAACGGCTCAAAGCGGTGCTCAAAGAAGTCTCCGAAAGCGGCAACGATATTCTTTTCATAGACGAATTGCACACCGTAGTAGGCGCAGGATCGGCCGAAGGCGCGATGGACGCTGGGAATATGCTGAAGCCAATGTTGGCCCGAGGCGAACTGCATGCCATAGGCGCGACGACGCTCGACGAATACCGTAAATATATCGAAAAAGACAAGGCGTTGGAGCGGAGGTTTCAAACTGTCCTCATCAACCAGCCCACGGTAGAAGACACAATATCGATACTGCGCGGGCTGCGCAGGAGGTATGAGCTTCATCACGGCGTAAAAATCAAGGACAGCGCGCTGGTCGCCGCGGCCACACTCTCCGACAGATACATTACCGAACGTTTTTTGCCGGACAAGGCTATTGATCTCATAGACGAAGCGGCGGCGAAACTGCGCACGGAAAGAGATTCAAACCCCGCAGAACTCGATGAAGCGATGCGGCGGCAGATGCGGCTTAAAATTGAAATAGAGGGGCTGAAGAAAGAAAAAGACGTCGGAGCAAAAGAAAAAATATCTAAACTGCAAGCCGAACTCGCCGTCGTGAGCGAGACTGTGTCAACTTTACGAGAACAATGGGAAACTCAAAAAGCGCAATCCGACAAACTTCAGGAAATCAGAGAAGAGGCCGACAAGGCCCGCGTAGATCTTGAGCAGGCCGAACGTCAGTATAATTTGAGCCTCGCCGCGGAACTGCGCCACGGGCGCATACCGGAACTCGAACGGCAAAGAGAGGAGGTTGAGGAAGAAATCAAAAACACTGGCGACGGGACGCGCCTCTTAAAGGAAGAGGTCGACGAGGAAGATATAGCCGAAATAATCAGCCGCTGGACCCATATCCCCGTTAATAAACTTGTTGAAGAGGAAAAAGAAAAACTACTATCGCTTGCCGAGCATCTGCACGAGCGCGTTATAGGGCAAGATGAGGCTGCAAACGTAGTCGCCGACGCGGTATTGAGAGCGCGGGCCGGTCTCAAGGATCCTAATCGCCCCATCGGCAGTTTTATATTTTTGGGGCCGACGGGCGTTGGCAAAACAGAACTGGCGCGGGCGTTGGCGTTCAATTTATTTGACGATGAACGCGCAATGGTGCGTATCGACATGTCCGAATACATGGAAAAAATTGCGGTGTCACGGTTGACGGGAGCGCCTCCGGGGTATGTAGGATATGAAGAAGGCGGTCAGCTAACGGAAGCTGTCAGACGACGGCCTTACTCGGTAGTGCTTTTTGATGAGATTGAAAAAGCCAATGCCGAAGTATTTAATATTTTGTTGCAAATATTAGACGACGGCAGGATTACTGATTCGCAGGGTCGGTTGATTGATTTCAAAAACACAATCATCATAATGACATCAAACATCGGTTCGCAGTTGATACTTGACGGACAGGAAAATGACGATGACGGAATTAACAAAGATATTGTACTGGCTGAATTGAAACGTCATTTCAGACCTGAATTTTTGAACAGAATCGATGAAACTGTGGTTTTCGCCCCACTGGGCAAGATTCAAATTCGTCAAATCGCGCTGTTGCAAACTCGCGGCCTTGTTGGCAGATTAGACGCTATGCGTATTAGCGTCGTAATTGACGACAGCGCCCTCGACCTAATCGCCGAAAAAGGCTATGACCCGGTCTACGGCGCGCGCCCGCTAAAGCGCGTCATCCAAAAAGAAATCGAAACGCCGTTATCAAGAATGATAATATCGGGAGAATTGGCCGAGGGAGGGTCGCTCAAAATTCTTGGCAATAACGATGGAAGATTGGAATTTGCCGTTTAAGGGCGATCGTCCTCGCGCAGTCGCCCCTGCCCGCCGGTTGACATCACTCCAACCGCTCTCTGATTGTATATTGCCGCCGCGATTGCAATGAGTTTGTTATCATCTCGCCTATCAGCCCTATTGATATAAACTGCACTCCCATAACCATTAATCCGCTGCCCAGAAGTGTAAGGGGTCTGATTCTCATTTCCATGGTCATAATCCACTGCACGCCAAAATATCCTAAAATTCCCACCCCTATCGTGATAAAAAGCATTCCCAAAATTCCGAAAAAATGCATCGGGCTTCTCATATATTTTTTCAGAAACAGCAGCGTGATCATGTCCATGGCACCATTGAACATGCGCCATGTTCCGTATTTTGATTTGCCGAATTTCCGCGCGTGATGCGGAACCTCAATTTCGGTGACACGGCAGCCGTCCCAATGCGCGAGAGCGGGCAAGTAGCGATGGCGTTCGCCGTATATGTCGAGATTTTTCGCGGCATCGCGGCGGTACGCTTTAAAACCGCAGTTGAAATCATGCAATCTCAAGCCGGATACCAACGATGTCATAAGGTTCCAAATTTTCGACGGAAATGTTTTACCAAACGGATCGTGTCTAACTTTTTTCCAACCGCTTACTACATCCCAGCCTTCTTTGAGTTTGGCCATCATGCCCGGAATTGCGGCGGGGTCGTCTTGTAGATCGGCGTCCATTGTTATTATGACGTCTCCGGTTGCCGCGGCGATCCCGGCGTTGAGCGCGGCAGACTTGCCGCAGTTGCGGCTGAAGCGCAGCGCCTTAACGCGTCCGGCATATTCGATATACATATTTTTGACGACATCAAATGAGCCGTCTGTACTGCCGTCGTCGACAAATATCACTTCATAGCTTTTTCCACATTTATCAAACGTCTCGGAAATGTTTTTCATCAATTCCGGCAAGCTCTCTTTTTCATTGTACATGGGGATGACGATTGAGACATCACCATTTTTATTTTCTTGACGTCGAGTAGACATTATAAGTTTCTCCTTACTTGTTGATATTCTACCGTGAGGAGATTACTCAATGCCCCTCACAGAACCGTACGTGCGGTTTTCCCGCATACGGCTCTTCAAGCCAAC
>JAITUP010000051.1 GCA_031286265.1 Chitinispirillales bacterium
GCGTACCGGTCTCGTACCAGTAGGGATCGAATCTCCCGCCTCTCTTAAAATGATAGAGTAAACCGAAAGGGTTGTACATCTTAAGCGGTTTTTCTGAAAACCGATAACCGTTGTAGTATCGGCGCAAGTTTTCTATGTATTCTTCCCTGCTTCTGCCGGTTTCTTCTAAAATCTTCTCTATTTCCGGTCCGAAATTCCGCTCCAACTCTTCCTGCGTAATACCGCAAATATCCGCGTAGCAAGAATCAAGGGTCAAGTCGTCCAAGTGGTTGAGGTCGGAAAACACACTCACTTTGGAAAATTTGGTTACGCCGGTTATGAATAATAATCGCAGATATTTATCATAAGATTTCAAAACGCCGTAAAAACCTTTTAGTGTATTGAGTATGGACTCATAGACGGCTTTGCCTCCCGTCATGGTCTCTAAAAGCGGCTTGTCGTATTCATCAATAATCACCACCGCTCTCTCGCCGGCGTTATTGCATGTCATCTCTATCAGATATTTGAATTGGCTGATAAAGTTTCCGGGCTCTAACGTAACACCATGCCTACGCGCTTCTCTTTGTAATTCAGCACTAAATATCGAATGAAGCGCGTCTAACCCGCCAACAGAATATGCCTCGGCGTTCAGGTCTATCCGTATCACCGGATGCTTCTTCCAATCCCAATCGAGCGAATTGATAGCCAGCGCCGGTCGCCCCGCCATCTCGCCAAACAGCTCCCGACGACCCTCAAAAATCGTTTCCAGCGTCGAACAGAGAAGCGATTTGCCGAAACGGCGGGGACGGGAAAGGAAAAATGAGTCGCCGGAACCGGTTATAAGCTCATGGATACGCGCGGTCTTGTCTACATAAACAAAACCACGCTCGCGGATTTTCGGAAAATCTTGAATGCCAAGAGGAAGCAATCGTTTCATACCGATAAGATACTATAAGGACAGGGGAAAATGCAACACAAAATAACGGGCTTGCTCATAAAAACATGCCCTCTTAAAATATAAATACAAATTAAAACTACCCTACGGCTGAAGCGGCGGCAAATTTCCTTTAATCACCCGCTTTAAAATTATACGTCGGTTTCATCCGCTCGACGATCTCCGCCGTCGGGCCGATATGGGAAATTATCTCGTCAATCTTTTTATAAGCCATAGGTGATTCATCAAGCGTCCCGCGATGCACCGACGACGTATAGACGCCTTTCATTTCGGCGACATATTTTTCCAAAGAGAGTTCCTTAAGCGCCACTCTGCGGCTCATAAGGCGGCCTGCCCCGTGCGGCGCGGAATAATTCCAATCAAGATTACCCTTGCCAACGCAAATCAAACTGCCGTCACGCATATTTATCGGAATCAGCAACCGCTCCCCTACCCTCGCCGACACCGCGCCCTTACGCAATATCATCGAATCCGTATCGATATAATTATGGATCGTCGTAAAACGCTCAATCTCCGTTAGACCCATTCCCTCCAAAATTATCTCGGCCATCGCTTTCCTGTTCAGCGCCGCGAAACGCTGGATTATTTTCATATCGTGGATATAATCGTCAAACAGTTTCCCGGTGGCATAAGTGAGGTCTTTGGGAATTGAATCGCCGCATTGTTTATGCGCCTCTTTCTGGTAATACTCCGCCACTTCCGTACCGATGTGACGACTACCGGAGTGGATGACAAGGTATAAATCGCCGCTGTCCGTGCGGTCGACCTCAATAAAGTGATTGCCGCCGCCAAGCGTGCCAATGCTCTGCCTCGCGCGTTTGATATCGACGTGCTTTATACATCGCAATTCTTCAAATTTGATTTTGTCATTGAACGGGTGAATATCTTTGCGTACATTGCGGCCGGCCGGTATCCTCTGTTTTACCATTTTATCGAGGCCTTTGTAATCGATCTCCCTCTCCGCCAATTTCACCGTTTCCATCCCGCATCCGATGTCTACCCCTACCATCCCCGGCACAATTTTATTTTTTATGGTCATGGTAGTGCCGATAGTGCATCCCATCCCGGCGTGGACGTCGGGCATAATCCGTATTTTGCAATCCGCGAACTCCGGCCGGTCGCAGACATTTTTTATCTGTTCCTTAGCCGTAGGCTCAAGCTGGTGAGTATAACAGATCGCGGTGTTGTGCGATCCTGTGATTGAAATCATGGCGTTTACTCCTTAAAACTTTTTTCTTAATTTTTCATGGTCGAAATTGATGTCGATTGGATAATTTTTCATTAGTTGCTCCCTTTCTCAATTCTTTTCGCGGCCAGTTCGTACGCTTCTTCATCGGCTCGCGCCGCGTCAAGCGCATCGTGGTCTTTTATCGCTTCGTCCGTATATTCAATTTCCCAATATTTCATTCGATTTCAACATCTTCCATTGCATCAATATCAGCGAGCGTAAGGCCGTCTTTGGTACCCCGATAGTATGCCCACATGTCCCCCGTAAGCGGTCGCCGCTTATGGGGGACCGCAGGGGGCTATCGTATCGGGGCGTTACGGGGCAGAGCCCCATCCTCAAAAAACAAAGAGAAACTCAATAGATAATTGAAGTTAATTGCCGCCGGGTTAATATGTCACTCACATTGAGCAAAATAGTATAAGCCGAGGGATAATGGGTATATTTTTTCAATTAATGTTGTATCCCTGAAAATTTACACAAAATTTTCCTTGCTTTCCACAATGCAATTTAATATTTTCTTTCCAGATGTCGGTTACTTTTTTCTGGTATGGTAAATTAGATATAGGGAGTACGGTAAAATCGTGCAATATAGAAAAACCAAAATAGTCTGTTCTTTGGGCCCGGTTTCATCCACAGATACCGTTGTACGCGACCTTATCCTTGCGGGAATGAACGTGGCGCGCCTTAACTTTTCCCACGGTACTCATAAAACCCATGAAGAATCAATAGAGCGCGTCAGACGAATCTCTAACGAACTCGGAATTCCGGTTGCGATCCTTTTAGACCTCAAGGGACCGGAAATTCGTACCGGCATGGTAGAAAATGACGGAAAAGTGACGATAAACGAAGGCGATAATGTTGTTGTTACTACAGACGACGGCGAAACAACCGCGGCTAACGGCGATACGCCCGCGCGTATTTCGCTCACATGGAAAGAAGCCGCGGAAAAATTGCAACCTGGACACCGCGTTCTTATAGCGGACGGGCTTTTAGAACTTGAAGTTATAAGCGTTGAGGGAAACCGTATCAACAGCGTCGCACGTAATACCGCTTCTATCGGCAGTAAAAAAAATGTCAACCTTATCGGCATCCACGCAAATCTTCCCATAATAAATGAGCAAGACAAAAAAGATATAGCTTTCGGCCTAAAGATGGATGTGGAATACATCGCCGCGAGTTTTGTCAGTTTTTCTCATGAAATAACCGAAATTAAAAAATATATCGCGGGCTTGAACGGCAGAAAAAGCATCATCGCGAAAATTGAAAATGCAGAGGGACTGGAAAATATAAAGGAAATCGCCGAACTCGCGGACGGTATAATGATAGCCCGCGGAGACCTTGGCGTGCAACTTCCAACCGAACAAATTCCCCTTGCGCAAAAGCGTATCATCGATATATGCCGCAGGGTTGGCAAACCGGTCATAACCGCGACACAAATGCTCGAATCGATGATTGTAAACCCGCGCCCCACGCGAGCCGAACTCACAGACGTGGCAAACGCGGTCCTCGACGGGACAGACGCCGTCATGCTCTCCGGCGAAACTACAATGGGGGCATATCCAGTAGAAGCGGTAAAAACAATGGACAGAATTGCGCGTACCGTCGAGCAATCACAGGAATTCATATCCCGCATGAGTGATTTTCACAGCAACTGCTTTTCGGAAGCCCACAGCCCGGAAGAAGACTTGGGAATTATCATGTCTAGGGCCGGGGTTGAAATAGCGAGAGCGGTAGAAGCAAAGGCAATCGTCACACCCACGTTCGGCGGCAAAACAGCGCGTATTTTAAGTGTATTCAGGCCAAACGAACCGATCTTCGCGGTAACGCCCGACAAATGCGCGGAACGGAGACTGCAACTGTACTGGGGCGTCTACACTTTTTTAAGACCCCAGGTCGACGACTCACTGACTATGATCCAGAACACGATGAAAGTTGTGATAGGCTCGGGTGTAGCCGCTATGTCTGAAAAAATAATGCTTATCGCGGGCCTGCCCCTTCAAAGCCCTACAATGATAAATACCATTCGAGTTCTTATTCTTGGAACGGTTCTTGCGCAGGCCAGCGAGGGCGGTTTTTCCGATGAAACCATTACCCGCGCCAGCGGCAGAATTATTCACGCCGCATCCCCCCATGAAGCTCAGGAAAAATTAGTGAAACGCAAAGGCGGGATATTTGTTTGCAAAACTCTTACCGAAGAATACACTCCTATTTTGAGCTTAGCCGATGGAATTATATGCGAGGGCATTTCCGAAATAAGCGAACAGGAACTCCGCGACGCCAATCCGCGCCTTGTTTGGCTTATGCATATCTGCAACGCGGTTAAGAAATTAGAGTCCGGCTTGTCGGTAACGATTGACGCCAAGCAGCTACTTGTGTATGAAGGAATTGTTTAGGCTGAATAGGCCGTGCCGGTTCGATTCCAGCCTCGGGCAATTTTATTTTTCGGGCTGTAGTTTCCCGATGGTGCTTAATTCGGTGTAAATATTTCCCAAGTGTTTCAGATAACCCAGTGATTTTGGCGTTTTCATCGCTTCTAAGGCTGCTACGGCGCGTTTGTGCACCATTTCGTCGTTGAATGTGAGGCAGGCGCCCGTTGCGTCGAGTACTTTAGGGTTTCTTCTGAATCTTGTTTGCTGGATGACCCATAGCGCCGTCGCTATCAGCGGCGCATCTTTCGTGTTAAGCATTTCCAACAGGTCTTCCTCTATGTTTGTGGTGCCAAGGTTGTATAAGGCTTTCAGCACATTGCCGCGGACGCGGTTATTTGAGTCTTTGCGATATTTGAAGAGAACGGGGGCCAAGCGCGGGTTACCAATGGCTTCCAACACCTCGACCGTGTTGGCGCGGACGCGTTTGTCCGCGTCGCTAAGGAGCGTTACTACGCTCTGCTGGTCGTTTTGGTCGACCATATTACTGAGCAGGCTCATCGCGGTGGCTTTGATTTTTGGGCTTTTGTCCGAAAGCAGTTTGATTAGCAGGTCCTTCATCTTCGGATGGTGCTTCAGGATGCCGAGCAGTTGCAGCGCGGGCATCTTGCAGTTGTCGTCGTCCGACATCAGGTCTTTGTAGAGACTGTTGAGAATATTCGGGTCATAGGTTTGCAAAATCAACACAAGCTTTTGGCGTGTATCGTGGGGAATTTCATTAAATCGGGCCAGTAGATTCTCTTTTATTATGGAGCAGATAGCGCCTATCGCCATTTTTTTGACGGACGGGTTTGTGGCCGCGTTCGTTGTGATCGGGATGAGCGTGGACACGTCGGCAATCGTGCCGACTTTGGAAATGACGTTGAAGGCCAGCATGACATTCCTCATGTCCTTCATTTCTTGTATTTCTTTTAGCGCAGATATGCGTGTCATTTTCAGCTCCCCCCCCTTAAACTTTCAGTTTCCACCTCCGGCGGCCTTAAGCCGGACGATGGTGTCGCGGAGATGCGCCGCCCGTTCAAAATCGAGATTTTTGGCCGCTTCAACCATCTCCGCCTCAAGTATCAGTAATTGTTTGTTTCCAGCTTTACTTGAACCCTTCTTGGCTTTTGATGACGTTTTTTTATTCGATAGTCCTTTTCCATAATATAACTCTTCCCCGCCATAAATGGCGGCGGATTCTGCAACTTCCCAAATATCATCTGTCGGCCGGGCAACCTCATACGGCGACAGCATCGTATCGATACGTCTCTCCGCGCTACGCGGGATGATACCGTGTAACTCATTGTATTTTAACTGTTTACTACGCCTACGCTCACTTTCTTCTACGGCCTTTGAGATAGAATCGGTCATCGTATCCGCATATAAAATTATCCTACCGTTGATGTTCCGCGCCGCGCGCCCGGCGATCTGTACGATGGAGCGCGTGGAACGCAGGAACCCCTCCTTGTCGGCGTCGAGTATGGCGACAAGCGCAACCTCCGGCAAATCGAGCCCCTCACGCAGCAGGTTTATACCTATTAATATATCAAATTCCCCGGTGCGAAGGTCGCGTAAAATATCTGTACGTTCTAAAGTTTCTATTTCGGAATGCAGGTAGCGGACTTTAAAACCGAGCGAGCCGAGGTAATCGGTTAAATTTTCCGACATTTTTTTCGTTAAAGTGGTAACAAGCGTCCTTTCGCCCCGTTCTACGACGCTTCGCAGTTGTTCTATGAGGTCGTCAACCTGATTCGTCGCGGGGCGGATTTCAATGGGCGGGTCGACGAGGTGGGTGGGGCGGATCACCTGCTCGACGATGAGACCGCCGCTCTTCGCCATCTCGTAGTCGCCCGGGGTTGCGGAGACATAGACCGTCATGTCGGCGGTTTGCTCAAATTCGCCGAACTTCAGCGGACGGTTGTCGAGTGCGCAGGGGAGGCGGAAGCCGTGGGCGACGAGCGTCTCCTTGCGCGCGCGGTCGCCGTTATACATCCCCTGTATCTGCGGAATGGTCGCGTGCGATTCGTCGATGATTGTCAGATAGGGCGGTTTGAAGAAATCTATCAGCGAATACGGGCGGCTGCCGGGCGCCCTTCCGTCGAGTATCCGCGAATAATTTTCTATGCCGTTGACATAACCGACCTCACGCAGCATTTCGATATCGTAGCGCGTCCGCTGCTCAAGCCTCTGCGCTTCAACGAGCTTCCCCTCATCGCGTAAAACTTTCAGACGGTCTTCAAACTCTTCGGTGATGTGTAAAATAGCCTCGTCCATCGTTACGCCTGTGGTCATGTAATGCTTTGCCGGGAAAAGAATTATCTCCTCTAACTTCTGTTTTGTTTTACCGTCTATGGTAGCGATCAGACTGAGCGAATCGAGCTGATCGCCAAACAGTTCCATGCGGATGGCGTGTTCTTCGTAGGCCGGCTGTATCTCGATGGTATCACCCTTGACCCGGAACGTTCCGCGCTCTAAAGTGTAGTCGTTTCGCTGATACTGCATGTTGGTCAGCGCGAGCAAAAGTTCGCGGCGCGGAAGCGCCTGCCCCACGCACAGCTTGACGGCGGCGCCCTCGTACGCCTCCGGTGAACCTATCCCATATATACACGATACGCTGGCGACGATGATTACATCGCGGCGCGACAGAAGCGAACTTGTCGCTTTCAGACGCAGACGGTCTATATCGTCGTTTATCATGGCAGTTTTGGAAATGTAGGTGTCGGTGCTTGGGATGTAGGCTTCGGGTTGGTAGTAATCGTAGAAACTGACAAAATATTCCACCGCGTTTTCCGGGAAAAACTCTTTGAACTCCTGAAACAGCTGCGCGGCAAGGGTTTTATTGTGCGAAATGATGAGAGCCGGCAACTGCGTTTGCTCAATGACGTTGGCCATCGTAAACGTCTTGCCCGATCCGGTCACACCGAGCAATACCTGATCCCGGACACCTCGATTGATGCCGTCAACCAATTCTTTGATGGCTTGCGGCTGATCGCCAGCGGGGCGGTATGTGCTGTTTAGTTTGAATTTCATGGGTTTTTATCAGTAATATATATCAATATTTTATGCGATTGACGTGACCGCTACATATTCAAATATAGTTTTTAGTTTCTTTTCGATGTTCTTTTTTAAGTATAAAAATTTCCAATGCTCCCAGAGAAATACTATATTACCGCTAAGCATCTAAGAAATTTTTGGCAGATGCACGCAGTGCAGTAACGCGATGTTTTTTACGAAAGTAATAGATTACTTTCATAGATATTTTAAGTGAGTATCCCGTTATGAGTAATACAAATCTGTTTCGTGCAAGAATTTACGACTCCGTCATCGGCGCTATTGGAGCGACACCGCTCGTACGGTTGTCGAAGATTGGCACGGGCCTGCGGGGGATACTGCTCGGCAAAATGGAATCTTTCAATCCCGCGGGCAGCGTCAAGTGTCGCATAGGCGCGGCGATGCTTGCAGCGGCGCGGCGAGACGGCCTCTTGAAACCCGGCGGTGTGGTAATTGAGCCAACCAGCGGCAATACCGGCATCGGGCTCGCGTTTGCATGCGCGGCGCAGGGATACCGTTTGATATTGACAATGCCCGATACGATGTCTATCGAACGGCGAAAATTGATCCGTATGCTCGGCGCGGATGTTGTCTTGACCCCGGGCGCCGAAGGGATGACCGGCGCAATCAATAGAGCGCGGGAGTTGACGACGCAAACCGCCGGCAGCTTCATGCCCCTGCAATTCGAAAATCCGGCCAACCCGCAAGTTCACCGCGAAACCACAGCGGAAGAGATCTGGCGGGATACGGACGGCACAGTCGATATCTTCGTGGCAGGCGTCGGCACAGGCGGCACGATTACCGGTGTAGGCGAAATACTGAAAGAACGGAAGCCCTCGGTAAAAGTCGTTGCGGTAGAACCTGACGCGTCACCTGTTCTTTCAGGCGGACAGGCGGGGCCGCACAATATACAGGGGATCGGCGCGGGTTTCGTGCCAAAAATTCTCAACCGTTCCATAATTGATGAAATCATCCGCGTAACAAACGAAGACGCCTTTGATACATCAAAAAGATTAAGCCGGGAAGAAGGCGTGCTTGCGGGCATATCTTCCGGCGCGGCGGTTTGGGCGGCCTTACGGCTCGCGGCAAAATCAGAGAACGTAGGGAAAATTATCGTAGCAATGTTGCCGGATTCTGGGGAACGGTATCTGTCTACGCTTGAGTGGGGAGGATTGGGGTGAAAGTATTTTTTAAAATCTTTTTTTTAAAAAGGTCCGCCTAACCTTCTGATACCACTCCGTAATGTTTGGGACAACAAAGGGTTGTTTGAATGGGGAGGGCGATGTTCATTCTTGCGTGGTTGGATGTTAAGATTTTTTTTAAAACCATTTTTTTAAAATGTATCGCCTAACCCTCTGATACCGCTCCGTAATGTTTGGGACAACAAAGGGTCGTATGAACGGGAAGGGCGATGTTCATTCGGACCTTTTTTAAAAAAGGTTTTAAAAAACACCCTGATTCAAATTGCCACAATATATATTAGATAGGTCGGTGTTTTTGTAGAACGACGTTATTTTTTCAAACGTAATAAAGGAACACAGGAAGCATGGAACAAACGGTCTTAATATTGGCTTGTATGCCACTTATAATTATATACTATACATTTGCGCGCATGGCTACTTTCACCACAAAAACAGCCGCCGTTGCCACAAAAACGCCGTTTTCACCTCTTGACAAAACTGCCCCACCCCACCACCCCCCCCACCCCACCCCCCAACCGCTACCACACCACTCCATACCTCCACCCCCAAA
>JAITUP010000058.1 GCA_031286265.1 Chitinispirillales bacterium
ACCCCGCAAGAATGAACATCACCCTTTCCATTCATATGACCCTTTGTTTCACAGGACTTCCAATACCCCGCGATTAACTCGTAACCATTTCTGCGCGTCTTTGTAATTCGGCATTACCGCCGCGACGCGCTTCCAAAATTTCGCGCCGTGATTTCTGTGGTCTATATGCGACAATTCATGAACCACGACGTAATCGATGGCCAGCGGCGAACACATCACCAGCCTCCATGCAAAATTCAAACTGTCGCCGATACCGCACGAGCCCCATCGGCGCTTCGCCCCGGACATCTTGACAGACGCATACTTAACCCCCATCAATTTCGCGTAATAATCAACGCGCTCCCCAATCACCTCTTCACCACGCGCCCTCATCCACTCGGCAAAACCGGCGATGTCCATATCCTTCGGTATAATCAAGGAAAAAAGCTCCATTGAGACATCCGCCACATCTTTGCGAAGTATCGTATATGAATCCCCTAAAAATAAGATTTGCCCGCCATCCTCCAACACAAACGGCTCTTGCTTCGCGCCATCCGCGATAAGCTGTTGCTGTTTATCAACAATCCATCGCGTTTTTCTGCGTATAAAATCGTTTATAAGTTTCTCACTCAGCCGCATGGGAGCGCGGACAACAAGCTGAGCGTCGCTGCCGATAGTCAAAGCGAGCGTTTTGCGCCTGGAACGGATCAACTTGTAAGGAATCCCGGAAATCGAATCAGTCATACTTGAATTTTATCCAAAATGATATTATTTTATGTTGTCCGGCGTAAAATTCACCGGTAACGCTATAATATAATTATTTCACAACCATATATGAACGCAAAAAAATGGCGCAAATAAACGATACTAACCATACAGCCACGCACATTGACGACGTATCGCCGTATACCGCGCACAAACCCGAACGATCGGAACTCGAAGAACGCATCCTCGACGACCTGATGGCGGAAAGCCCGTCTATGAAAAAGGTGCTGCGCGTCGCGCTCAAAATCGCCCCTACCTCCTCCACCGTGTTGATTGGCGGGGAAAGCGGAACGGGCAAGGAGTTTTTCGCGCGCATAATCCATCGCCACTCGCTATGCAGCGACGGGCCGTTTGTGGCCGTGAACTGCGGAGCAATACCCGACACGCTGTTTGAAAGCGAACTCTTCGGCCACAAAAAAGGCGCGTTCACCGGAGCGGCCAAAGATAAACCAGGATTAGTGGAAGAGGCGCACGGCGGAACGCTGTTTTTAGACGAAGTAGGCGAACTGTCACCGCCGGCGCAGGTGAAACTTCTACGCTTTCTGCAAGAACGAATGTTTCGCAGCGTAGGCGACACTGTGCTGCGGCCGGTCGACGTACGAGTCATCGCGGCAACCAACAAAGACCTGCACAAACAGATAGAGCAGGGCGCGTTCAGAGAAGACCTTTTCTTCCGCCTCAACGTCTTCCATTTACACCTGCCGCCGCTGCGAGAACGCAAGGAAACCATGCCCAACCTGATAAGCCTGTTTGCGCATCGCTTCAACCGGCTATTCGGCAAAAACGTCTCAAGTTTCTCAAAAGCCGCCGAAAGCCTGTTGGCCGCTTACGACTATCCGGGCAATATCAGAGAACTCGAAAACATCATCGAACACGCTATAGTAATGGCCGATGGAAACGAAATAGCCGAACGGGACCTGCCGGAATTTATGTTTAGAAACCGCCTGCTGCTCGCAGACCCGGCCACGCTTCAGGGCGGCACGGGAGTGGCGACATTAGCGGAAGTAGAGCGAGAACACATCAAATTTGTATTGGGGTTAACCGGCTACAATTACACGGAAGCCGCCAAAAAATTAGGGATATCGAGGTCTACATTGTGGCGGAAAATTAAGGAATACAAGTTAGCGGACGACAGATGTTGAAATATCGATTATTGAAATATTGATTAGATATTGCGCCGCACCGCCCGGCGACCGCACTTTAAGCAGCGATGTCGCCGGACGGCGTAGCGCAACATCTAATCGTGGGATTCGGTAAATATTTTAGCAAAGGTTAAATCATGTCAAAAACAAACGAAATATCCGTAAGGATTTATTACGAAGACACCGACTGCGGCGACGTGGTCTACTACGCCAATTATCTGCGCTACATGGAGCGCGGGCGTACCGAACTTTTGCGCGATATGGGGATCGACCTGTTCGATTATCACAAAAAAGGTCTTCTTTTTGCGGTCGTCGAGGCCAACGTGAAATACAAACAATCGGCGCGCTACAATGATTTGCTGACGATTGTTACATCGCTTAAAGAAAAAAGCGCCGCCACTATGATATTTCATACGGAAATACGCAGAGGCGATACGGTTTTGGCCTACGGTGACGTGAAAGTCGCCTGCGTCAAAGTAGCAAACGGAGTGCCCGGACGGATTCCAGCGGAAATAATTGAGGCGTTATTGTAGCGGGAGAGTTAGACGTTAATATAAATATTCAGCCTCAGGATGCGATACGAAAATTGCGACCGTTGAGTGTTCGGGTTGCATTTGAAACCCTTCCGTCAATGTTATCCCAAGACGTTCCTCCACGCCTAAAAATTCGATGAGGCGCGCCTGTTCCGTTAGATCAGGCATTCCGCGATAACCAAAACTGTAGCGTCTCCCGCCGTCCCGCGGGAGGCCGAGGGCGCGGCGTATCTCGCCCGAAGCTTTATCGGCCAGCGCTTCCGTAAGATAACTGCCGAGGGAGTTCAGGTAATATCCGTCACTGTAGCGGTCTTGGTTCAAAAGCAGTTCGCGGCATCTGTCCCCGAGCTTCGCGCCGATTGTTACCGCCTGCGTTGCGATGATGTCGCCCTCCGGTCGTATATAGTCGGCTAATGACATACCGCTTTTTTCCGATCTTGGGAATGTGAATGACAGCAGTTCGGTACGGTTGTCGGACGGATCGAGAAACACAAGTTTTTCATCTATGGAGATGACTGGGAAAAATCCATAAAACGCGCGGGCGTCGAGCAGCGCCTCTTCAACTATCTTTGCGGAAAGCCTGTTTAGGACAGGTTCAAATTCTTCTTTGCGTGCGCTCGCGTAATCGTCCGGCGCAAGCTTGCCTCCGCCCCACCATGCCTTGAATAAAAATTCATTGTCTATGGCTGCAAGCAACGATTCCGCGTCCCAAATTAAAATATCGCCGGTGCCGTAAAACGGCGGTTCTATAAAGTAGTCATATTTTAGTTCGCGGCGCGTTGCCGCCGAGTTTAGTTTTGGACGATGCGCCGATTTGGAAGTTAGTTCTTTCTTGTCAAGCGGAGATTCTTTTTTATCGGATGCTGAATTTTTGTTGTTCACTTCATCTAAAATTTTTACAACGTCAAAAGCGTCTTTGGCATAATGAACGCCGCCGGTATATCGGCTGCCATCATCAAGAATTGATATTCGTGAGGCGAAGGCCTTGTTGACCGCCGCGCCGCCTATAACGACGGGGATGTCAATCGCAAGCCGTGCAAATTCTTTGACGCATTTTCCCATCTCCTGGCTTGTGGTAACAAGAAGCGCGGAGAGCCCTACGATATCGGGCTTTTCGCGCTGTACGGCGGAAACGACGGTATCAAGCGCGACTTGCTTGCCGAGGTCTATAACATCAAAACCCTGATTGCGGAGAATTGAAGCGACAAGATTTTTTCCAATGTCGTGTACGTCGCCGTAAACCGTCGCTATTACGATTTTACCTTTAGCCGCGCTATCACCGTCTTTCAAATGCGGTTCGAGTATGGATACCGCTTCTTTCATCACTTCCGCGGCTTGGAGTACAAAAGGGAGGATCATTTCACCGGCGGCCATTTTATCACCAACTTCAGACATGGCGGGTAGCAATATCGTATTGAGAATGTCTGACGCTAAACGATCCGCAAGCAATTCATTAATAATATCCGCAAGATTACGCTTGTCGCGATTAAGCACGGCGGAACGTAGACGAAGTTCCGGCGATTGAACCACATCTGCGCCGGCAAACGTTTTGCTTTGGGGCGGCGATGAGACCGACAGCGATTCAAAATGTTCGACGAATCTATGCAAACTATCGTTGCGCCGGTTGAGGAGCAAATCATCGGCAAGTTCACGTATCTTAGAATCGTATTTGTTTATGTCGTCGATATGCAAGGGGTTGAAAATTGCCGCGTCGAGCCCTGCTTCCGCCGCATAGCGCAACATCAAATTGTTTAGTATTCTTCTTGCTTTCGGCTTGAGGCCGAACGATACGTTGCTTACGCCCATTGCGGTACGGATATTTGGGAACACTTTTTTTATGCGCCGCAACGCTTCAAGGCTTTCAAGGGCGGCGCTTGCCGCTGCGGTGTCGCCGGTGGATAATGTGAATACTAACGGGTCGATGTATAGATAATGTTCGGGCAGGCCATATTCATCACAGGCAAGTTTTCTCAAAGCGGCCGTGATTTCAAGTTTGCGCTCTGCGGTCGCGGCCATTCCGATATTGTCGATTGTCAATGCAATAACAGGGCATCCGAAATCAACGGCAAGAGGCAATATCTTCCGCGCTTTTTCACCATCGTGTTCAAGGTTTATTGAGTTGATGAGTACAGACCCAGGACTTTTGTTTAACGCGGCTTCCAGCACTTTAGGCTCTGTAGTATCAATACAAAGCGGGACATTAATTCTGTCGCTCAAAAATTTTACGACATCCCCCATCATCACGTCTTCACTAACATCAAGCTCGTTCGCGGCAACGCAGATGTCAATCAAGCTGCTATTATGATCGACCTGCTCTTTGGCGATATGGTACAACTCATCAAAGTTGCGATTTATTACATGTTCTTTTGTTTTCTTTGACCCTTGCGTATTTAATCGTTCGCCGATGATTATCGGTTTTGGCAATTGTTCCAAATCGAGGCCTGATATTCCCGTAGACAAGAAGCAAGCGCGATACGGAAGCGTACCCGTCATTGCGAGCGAAGCGGAGCAGTCCGTTGCTTGGCATCTCGAGTTATCCTGCGGATAGGTTGTTTCGCTCTGTTCGCGATGGCGTAGTTGCCGTTTACCTGTCTTTACGCCAACAAGCGTTTCCGTTAGTACCCGTATATGTTCAGGCGTAGTCCCGCAACATCCGCCTATCACGGCCACGCCTTTTTCGGCGACAAACGCGCGCGTCTTTTTCGCAAATTCTTCAGGGCTCATTTTATAGACGGCCTTGCCGTCAACGTTATGTGGCAATCCGGCGTTTGGTAATACGGAAATCGGGAGTATTGATAATGTAAGCAGTTCATCAATCCACGGCGCCATTTCATCAGGCCCGCTTCCGCAATTCAGTCCGACAACGTCGACGCCCATTGCTTGTACCGCGCCGAGGAACGCGCTCACATCGCTGCCAAGAAGCATTTTTCCGCCGCTGTCCATTGTGGCCTGCACTTGAAGCGGTATATATCGATCCATAGATTTAGTTAACTTGCGAATACCATAAATAGCCGCGCGTACTTCTAACAGGTCTTGCGAAGTTTCAATAATCAGCAAATCGGCGCCGCCGTCGAGAAGCCCTGCGGCCTGTTCCTTGTAAATATCAACGAGCCGGTCAAAAGTGACGGCGGATAATTCCTTATCGCTTGACGAAGGGAGGAAGCCGGTGGGGCCTATTGATCCGCAGACGAATCTCGGTTTATCGCCGCCGGCTTTCTTTATCGCTTCACGGGCAACCATCGCGGCGGCTTTATTGATTTCATGCACTCGCCCGCCAAGCCCAAACTCGCCTAACTTGATGCGGCTTCCGCCAAACGTGTTTGTTTCTACGACGTTTGCTCCGGCTTCCAGATATTTCACGAGAATCGCCTCGATAATATCCGGCCGGGAAATATTTAGATACTCGTTGCACCCGGCATAGCCGCCGTAATCTTCTTCCGACGGCGCCGCTTTCAGTATCTCCGTACCGAGAGCGCCGTCAAAAATAACGGGCTCGCGGTTATTGATCATTTCTAAAAACGGGTGTTTCATGTTCATAGTTTTTCGTTTCTGCTGTTTTTTTCAAGGGATAACACAATATACATTATGCTACAATAAAAGATCGGGTTTTATCCCAAATTTTCCGTTAGGATGCTTTTAAAAACCTTTTTTTTAAAATGTGTCGCCTCACCCTCTGATGCCACTCCGTAAAGTTCGGGACAACAAAGGCTCGTATCAACGAATAGGACGATGTTCATTCTTACATAGGTATTAACCCGGCGGTAATTGACCTCAACGTTAAAATCAAAGTCTTTTAAACCTTTTAAGGTCTTTAAAATCAAATTCTTTTTTGGTGACAGGGGCTCCGCCCCCGTAACGCCCCCATTCTAAAACC
>JAITUP010000087.1 GCA_031286265.1 Chitinispirillales bacterium
GTTCAATACTCCCAGAAGCTCTTTTATATCGGGATCGTCCGTCTCAAAGGGATATTTTTTAAGCGTCTTGTCGTCGGTAATAAAATTAGCCTGCTCAAATATCGACAAAATCATGTCTAGCTTGGAGTTTAAGCTCGGCTTTATCCTGGGGGTCTGAACGAAGTACGACTTATGTGTTAAACCCTCAACAAAACTGTCACTCGCTACCAACTTTTTACTAGTCCTCAGGTCATAACAATCGGGAAAAGCGGCGAAAGCGGCGGAGTCCACCGATAAGTTGAAGCCAAGGATATATATCGCGATGATAGGAAGTTCAGTTCTAGCGAACTCACCGCCTAAATACTTGCGAAAACGGCTAATGTCGCTCAAATTCTTCGCCTTCTGCATCTCAATAATAACTCTCTTCTTGCCCTCTTCCTTAGTCTCGATCGTCGCCGCGAAATCCTTGCGGTAGAGCGTGATGCGACCGCTGTCCCTGTCTCTGTCGGTATGCTCTATGGTGGATGGCTTAAGGGTGATAACCTTGCAGTCCAAAATGGTGCCAATAAGAAACTTCGCTACTCGGTTATTCTCCAAAAGACATTTGAACGTGGCATCGTATATGGGGTTGGCTATTATCATTATCTTACCTCCTCACAGTAATCTATATCATGGCAGGGGGATAAGTCAAATTAGGATGCTTTTTAAAAAAAGGTTTTAAAAAAAGACTTCCACCCCAATTCCGCCCAAATGAACGTCGCCCTACCCGTTCATATGACCCTTTGTTGTCCCAAACTTTACGAACATGGGCGGCCTCGGTCCGCAAAGACCGCCCATTGTTTTCATCACTAATAAAGCTAAAAATCCTTCTCAACAATCTCCGTGCCGCGTCTGCACAGTTCACGCGCGTAGTCTGTCCATGTGCCTTGCCCCCAATACCTGAAGCAGCTTGTCTGCGAGGTCATCAGATGATATAAGGCGTTTCTGTACTTGCGTTCGTCAAGCGATTTTTTTGAGCTTAATATTTTCTGCGCAAACTTCACGCTGAGTTGATTCATCGGGTTGAGAACGTTTTCGTATCCCTTGACCCATGAGAGATCGTTTGTCCAACTGCCTCCGTCCATGTGGAAGTTGTGATCTTCTTTTTTCAGCTCTTCAATGACTTGAGCGATGTCTTTCTTTTTGTCGCTTTCCGCCATTTTATCCCAGATACGCTTTTGGAAAATGGGCTGTATCACCGGGAGGTCTTTTATTGTTATACCCATGCCTTCCAAATGCTCAAGATATTCCGTGGCATTCATCATGGGTGAGTCTGTTCCGCTTGATTCGCGCGCTACTTCCATGAATTTTGGCGGAAACTCGTTCATCATCACGCCTCCGTTTTCACCGTCGGCGATTTGGGTGACGAGCGGCGGGACCGACTTGCCGGCGATTGTTGTGCGTTGCATGCCTTTCGCCTCGTAGTATGGCTGCATCTGGGCGACGAGTTTGGTGTCGCTGCCCTGAGTTTTTATGATGGCGATGATACTTGCTTCTTCGCCTTTGGAGTTTTTGCAGACAAGGCGGTGCGGTATGTATTTATTTTCCGGGCCCCAACCGTTTTCAGGGCGCTCGACGGAGTGTTCCTGAACTATAACCCATGTGAAGCCGCAGTCTACCAATGTTTTAACAAATTCGTAGGCGGTGTCGGGGTGGTTTGGCAACGCCATTTCCGACGGCGAGAATCCGCGCACACGCTTGAGCGCGTCTATACCGAAGATCGCCGCGAAATTGCTTTGCCACGCTTTAACATGCAGCCTGTAGTCCTGCACCGGCGTCGATGGCGCGACGGCATGCCCCCAGGGACATCCGAGCCAGTCGATCGTGTGCCAAAGCGCGGGGTCGCACGTTACCCTTTTGAGGTTGTCGATGACATCGTGCAATCCCATCTTCTGCAGCCCAAACAAAAGCTGCCCCGAATATTCGAGCATCGCGCGCGGCTCTTTGCCCTCGCCCACGAGCTCGGGGATGAAGTCGCCGAGCCTTTTGTAGCACCACTGGAACACCGGCGCGTTGTGATTGTCGCCGATCCCCTGATTTTCCATCATGTGCTGGAGGTTGCTGATAATGTCCGCCGTGCCGAGATCATATCCGCCCGCTGGAATTAGCGGCTGGTGCATGTGCAGGGCGATAGCGGTGGCGCTACGGATACCGCCGAAGTTTACCCGGTTTTTGTCGGCGGCGGTCAACACGTTTTTTGGCCTTGATTTGATGGCCGCCTCTACCTCTTTGTCGGAGGTAATGTTGGGGAGGCCGTCGATGATTGATGGTTGCATTTTGTGGTGCGTCCTTTCGTGATAATTTTTTGAAATTCAGATCATTAATCTCACGATTAAATATTGCGCCGCGCCGTCCGGCGACATCACTGCTCCAAGTGCGGTAGTCGGGCGATGTGGCGCAATATTTAATCGATATTTCAGTAATATAGATTATGGTTTGATGGAATGCAAGGGGCGGAGAAATTGTTATCTAAAATTAGGGAAAATTAGAGATTGGCAATGCCGGAGCTTTGATTTTGAGAAACTCACGCTCCAAGCGACGCCAGAAAAATTACGTTTATTTCGTCACTACGCGTATAACTGACACCCAAATTGTCTGTTAGGATTAGGATGTCTTTTAAAAACCTTTTTTTAAAATGTGTCGCCTAACCCTCTGATACCGCTCCGTGAAGGAAGGGACAACAAAGGGTCGTATGAACGGGAAGGACGATGTTCATTCGAGGCATTGGTGGGGCATTCGGTAAAACCCCGGCAGGGGTTTGATATTGGTAGCGGCGGGTTGGGGCCGTAGCGCCCCTACCTGCCGTTATGGTTAGACGAGGTTTTCCCGGGGCTGTCTCAAAATCCGTCATTGCGGGCTTGACCCGCAACTTGTTTATCTCGCCGTAAGGCAATCCCTCTATGTAATCTTGTCGTTGGGGATTGCGGGTCAAGCCCGCAATGACGGGGTGGGCTG
>JAITUP010000116.1 GCA_031286265.1 Chitinispirillales bacterium
CATGAAACGATCCGACCTCGTCGATCCGGCCGTGAAAGGACACGTAGACGATATCACCACACTCTTCCACTTCACACGAAAACTCATGCTGACACTCGAAATCTCCGAGGTCATGAGGATAATACTGGAAGAAGCGAACAGCAAGATAGGCGCGGAATGGTGCTCCATAGAAATAGACATGCTCGGCTATACGGAAATCTACTCAATGCCCGCGGAGGGACAGGCGGACGGCGCGTTCATCGGCAAAACTTTCGCAAACTATTGGAACGAAGCGTTTACGCGTATCAACCAAAAAAACTTTGAGCAGGGCCGCGTCCCACACGAGATATACAAGGGGCGTCACGGAAAATTCAGCGAACTGCCGGAATACAAATGCCTGAACTTCCCCCTCTCCGTGACAGGGGAGGCAATCGGCAGCCTGTCTGTGTGGGTAACGCCGCAGACGGAAATCGCGCCGCGGCTGGATCAATACATGCACATACTGACATCAATTACGTCGCCCGTGATAGGACACGTGTACGCCGACCTGCAAGCACGCCATCAGGCGAAAACCGACGGGCTGACGGGCATAGCCAACCACCGGCACTTCTACGAGACGCTCGAAAGAGAAGTGGCAAGGGCAAACCGCAAAAAAAATAGCTTCGCGCTGATACTGGCAGACATAGACAATTTCAAAGCGATAAACGACACACACGGACACCAGATCGGCGACGCCGTGATAGTAGAACTGACAAAACACCTGAAGGCAAACGTCCGCGCCGGCGATTTGGTAGCGCGATACGGAGGCGAAGAGTTTTGTGTCATACTTTCAGACACCAACTTAGACGGATCGCTAACGCTCGCGGACCGAATCCGCGAGGCAATAGCCCAAACCCCGTTCACAGGCGCGAAACAAAATATAACCTACACATCGAGCTTCGGCCTCGCAATGTATGACGGCAACAAACCGATAGAGAAAGATGAGCTTATAGCAAAAGCCGACAAGGCGCTATACGAATCGAAAAAAGCCGGGAAAAATCGAGTGACGGTAGGGTAAAAAAGCCAATGAACGATAAGAATATGCCCAGACTGATAATCGCGGCCGGAGACGATAGCCTTACCATTGAATCGACACTGGAAAACTATACGGCGGCGATAGAAAAAAAACACGGACACTACACGGTCGATCACTTCGACTCGTCAAGCGAAAGCATCGGCGAGTTCACGATGAGGGCGATGACGGTATCCATGTTTCAGGAAATACGCCTGTTCTGCATACTGCACGCGCAAAACCTGCCGGAAAGAGACCTCAAAATACTCGATGAGTTTATCGAACAGGAAATACCGGACGTATACGTCTTCATATCCGTAGATGCCGAGAAAAAAAATACCGCCAGAGCGAAACTCGAAAAAACGCTGCAGCTAAAGAAACGTGCCGGAGATAAATCCATATCCGTAATAGAAGCAACAAAACCATACGACAACAAATTAGCCGACTGGATCATGGCACGGGCAAACGACCGGTTCAAAAGAAGAATCAGCAAGCCGGACGCCCAACTGATAGCGGACAGTGTGGAGTATAGCCTGATAGACTCCGAACTGAAAAAAATAGACATGGCCTTGCCCCCGGGAGCGCCAATCGATAGAAAAACGATACAGGAAGTAGTGGGCGCCACAAGGGCGATAAACGTCTACGAACTCGCCGGCGCCCTCGGCAAGCGTGACCTCCCGGCCGCATTGTGCGCGGTCGACTCCCTGTTCGCATCCGAGTTCTACGCGCCGCTGGTCGCCTCCACCGCGTTCAGACACTTCTGGTCGGTGCTGAAAATCAGAAAATATTTAGAGAAAAATCCGGACACCATGCGGCAATACAACCGGGGAGGCTTCGGCAAAGACTCACCGCAATCCGCCGCGGCGTTCGAAATAGGAAAAGCATGCGGACTACTCGGGGAAAAAGACAGCGCCAAGGTATACCCGGTAATAATAAAACCGGGAATCATAAGTCAATCGCAAGCATTCTCATCGACAGGGTTAAAAAATATATTGAGAATGCTGCAACAGTTTGATGTAGGCGTGAAAACGGGCAGGGCGGATGCCGGCAGGTATACTATGCAGATGTTGTGTTACAAGATAGTGATGGAGAAGTAGTTTTAAGGGGCGGCTCCGGTTGGGCCGCCCCTGATTGGCTTACTAAAACAAAATGTCTTACAGGTGATAGGCGACGCCTATGTTAACGACAAAGCCCTGAGGCGAAGCATCGGATGTTTTGGGATTTTGCTCATCACCGAGCTTGAAATTTATTGCCGGGCTGTTTGATTTTAGACTTTCTGAGAAACTATCGCCCCGAAAGTCTTCTCCGGTGAACATGAAGCTAATATCCGATTTCGAAATCGGGAGTTGGTAGCCGAGTCCGCCGAACAAGAATATGCTGGGGTGTATGCGAAAAAAGGCGTTGAGTTCGGGACGCACCATTAAGAAAGTGGTCGTTACGTCAATTTGGGGGTCGAACATTTCTGTTGGATTACTCCCAATAAGGTAGCCGTATTCTTCACCACCAATCGTAGTATTCGGGAGGGTGCCCATATCCCTAAATGACATGACATACGACATACCAATTTTCGGCTGCAGGTATAAGCCGTTGCCGAGGTCGAGGTTGTAGCCGAGTCCTCCACCTATGCCCACAACGATATGGTCTTCGGTGCCGAATGCCACATCGACATCAATGGAGGCATGTAGCGGAAAATCCATCCTGGTCTCGGAAGCGAAGTACAAGCCGAAAGCCAATTCATCTTTGATAAACGTGGGCCCATTGTTTTCAATGAAAGTACCGCTACCACGTCCTCTCGGAATACTAAATTCATAAGCCCGCTCGTCTCCTACCAGCGTCCTAACACCGGCTCCAAACCTGAACTGCAACGGTATATCCTGCGCCATTGCCCCAAACGTCAACCCGCAAATCGCTACTGCTACAAATATCCTACGAAACATACTGCTACCCCCTTTTTAGGTGGTTAATGGTTTTGTTTGCGCACTACAATTATATTAGACTACCGCATCCTGCGTTTTGTTACACGGATTTTTTATTTTCCACCGGAACGCTTTCCATGTATAGCGTATCGGGGCAATAGTCGATATCTTTCGGCCATTGTACCGACCCGTGGTCAACTCCCACAGCCTCAAATTCAGCGTAAGAAGCATGAAAATGCGGCATTTTGTGCTGCGAGACGCCTTTCCAGTTCATGCGAATCAAAATACCAAGAAACATTGATATTATTAACCCGGCGGTAATTGACCTTGACGTTAAAATCAAAGTCTTTTAAACCTTTTAAGGTCTTTAAATTCAAAATCTTTAAAATCAAATTCTTTTTTGGTGACAGGGGCTCCGCCCCCGTAACGCCCCCATTTTAAAACCGACTACGCTAAAACCCTTACCCTTAAAACCATACGGGTGGGTGTAATGCTAAAGTCGATGGTGTGGTTTTGTTTTTGATTTTAGCATTTTTACCCCGATAGTATGCCCACGTGTCCCCCGTAAGCGGTCGCCGCTTATGGGGGACCGCAGGGGGCCTTATGTATCGGGGC
>JAITUP010000124.1 GCA_031286265.1 Chitinispirillales bacterium
CGTACTTCGGCGGGCGTATTGTATTGATAAATGAGCTTGATCTCTATGATATGTGTTTGATTGCCGTATTCGATAGCCAAGTCCATCCGTCCTCTTCCCGCAGCGTACTCGCGCTCTATACGGCCGCCGCTGTTTAGCACGCGTTGCAGAAATGCCATCAATAAAAGATGGGGGAACGCTTCGGTGTAGTCCGTTTTTTCTTCCCATATTTCGGAATGCTTGCGCCAGAATGCCTGAAATTCCTTGAGCAGACCGCTCATATCAAGAGTCCCGTTCTGCCTGAGCCGTTGCCATCCGTCTTCTTCGGGGTCGGGGATCGCGTATTGCGGACCGAACGTGACCTCACGCGCCAGCACTTCGCGGTATATCGGGTTGGCGATCTGTGGGCCTATCGCGCCGTTTATCCTGACTAACCCCAAATCGAGGCAGACGCGAAAAGCGTCGCTTTGGGTAAGTTCGAAATCGTGGGCGCCTGTAAAAAACGTTTCCATGATTTTGCGAACAGGCGGTTCTCGCAATCTTACCGCTAATGAATCGAGGTGCGTTTCTCTCGCGAGTATCATCTGATCGCGCGCTGTTTTTATGTGTTCGAGCGTTACGGTGCTGTAGTCGCCGTCTTTCAACACACGCAAGGTGGCGCGCATAAATAGTGAGTTGACAATCCAAGGTTGGCCCATCGACTGTTCCCAGACGTATTCAAGGGCTTCGTCGGTGATTTGCTGTCCGGTCTCTTCGGTGCGCTGGGCGAATAATTTTTGCACGTCGCCCCGTGAAAAGTTACCTATAAATATTGAATCTGCTTTTATGTTGAAAGGCGACAGCGGGCTCGGCGGGACGCCGTCTTTCGCGGTAGTAATGTAGTCTTTGAGGTCGCGCATACCGACGAGCGTGATTGATACCGGAAATTTCCCTACGCCGCGGTTCATAAACCCACCGCGCAATTGGCGCAAAAAACTGATCATGGCCTCGCCTTCCAGAGCATCAACTTCGTCAAGCAGCAAAACGAGTGGTTTCGGAGCGACAAGTTCTGAAAAATTTTGCAAAATACTGCCTAACATATCACCGGAATCCACGGTTTTTGCTTCGGGGACCGGCAAACCGGTCTGTTCCGCAGACCGCCGGATAACTGAACACATCGTTGGCATGCAACGCTCCGGCTCGGCTCTCATTTGGCATTGTTCCAGCGAAACGTAACATGCGACAGCCTCACCTCCGGAATTTAGCTCATGCGCCCAGTTCAGCAAAAACGTAGTCTTGCCCGTCTGCCGAGGAGCGTGAAGTACCCAGTATAACCTATTACTAACATAACGATCAAGCTGCGCGTCAATGAGCCGGTCGGCCGGTGGCAGCATATAGTGTTCCCAAGGATAGCAAGGCCCCGTAGTGTTAAAAAAACGCACGGGTAATTTTGGCGGATACTCTATGCTCATAAATGCTTTCCCTTTCACCGATAGCCGGATAGGCGACGATATTATAACAATTAATATACATTGCGGCGGCGAGTATTTGCAAAGTGACGAATTAAAATACTGCGAGACATGTGTAGGCGTAGGTTACTGTCTAACCACGATGTATATTTATTTATTGGTGATGTTTTATCCATAAGAAAGGAAGCGTATGAAGCGGAGGATTTTTGTTTTTTCTCTATCCGTAGCCCTGTTGGCCGGCTGCGCCGCCACCACCGTCAAAGAGAAACACGAGCCCGTCACCGAGCGTTATGAATCGGTTGGGGAAAAAAGCGATCTTGCCGGGGAACATTACGCCCGCGGCCTTGCGTACCATGAAGAGGGCGACTTTGATTCGGCTATAGCGGAGTTTGACCGGGCGATAAGTGTAAATCCCGATTATGCCGACGCGTATATCAAGCGCGGCGCCGCGTATCGTAGCAAGGGTGACTATGGTATGGCTATAGAGAATTACAGCCGGGCGATAAGTGTAGATCCAAATGACGCCCAAGCGTATAGCGCCCGCGGCGTCACGCGTATTTTAAGCGGCGACGATGTTTCGGCTATGGCAGACTTCAACCGGGCGATAAAGATAGACCCGGGTTTCGCAGGATTTTATCTCAATCGCGGCGCTGTGTATCTTCGCGGAGGCGATTTTGATCATGCCATAGCGGACTTCAGTCAGGTGATAAGGATAAGCCCGGATTATACCTGTGCGTATATCAACCGCGCCGTCGCGTATCAGCAAAAGGGCGATTTTGATTTGGCTATAGCGGATTAT
The DNA here is from genome assembly GCA_031286265.1 of Chitinispirillales bacterium. GTDB lineage: Bacteria > Fibrobacterota > Chitinivibrionia > Chitinivibrionales > Chitinispirillaceae > GUT77. The sequence goes on from JAITUP010000124.1 coordinate 2,227, forward strand.
AATCTGGCGATAAGCATGGAACCGGACAGTATCCACGCATATCTCAGCCGAGGCCGCATGTATTGCGGAATAGGTGAACACGATCTGGCTTTGGCGGATTTTGACCGGGTGATAGCGATAAATCCGGATGTCTCCGCTGCATACTTTGGCCGCGGCACCGCTCGCCACTTCAAAGGCGATTTGGATTTGGCTATAGAAGATTACGACCGGGCGATAGAGATGGATCCCAATGATATCGAGGTATATTACAATCGCGGCGTTGCGCATAAAAACAAAGGCGACCATGACCGGGCTATAGCGGACTTTGAAACCGTATTGCGAATAGACCCGAATTATCGGCACGGCGCTTTGCTGAGGCAAATAATTGGGGAGGCCCGTCGCCCGGCCGGCGAATAGCATCGTCCTCCAGATAAAAAACCTTTACAGAAATTCATTAAGGTATAGATTAATTATTGCCAAGCTAACAATGTCTGCGCGGCGATTTTGCCAATTTTTTTGAGGATTTTATATTGGAATGATGTATATTCATATATTTAAAATCTTCAGTTGCAGTAATTCGAGCAAGTTAGGAGTGTGGAGCTAGGCTTATGCGAAAAATAAAGATTTGGATATTTATATCAGGGCTAATAATTTTGTCATTACCGGCTGTTTGGTGGTCACTTGCAAAAACCAATCCTGATTTTGCAACAACAGCATTATTAAATCTTCATGTTATGGGTGAATATGTTACCATAGAGGTAACAGATGCCGGAAACCATATCTAACATCCCACCACAGTTATCTCCCCCTCTTCCTCCGCCCACGTAATCCTTTCGTCCCACGGTTTTTGCTTTGTTTCTGCACGGCGGTCGAAGATTACGAGGTAGGCGTGTGCGCCGGGCGCTTTGGCGTTGCGGTATCGTGCGGTTTGTTCGAGGCCTTTTGTTTTGACTGTTGCGGGTGATTGTTTTTCGTGTACCATTTTTATTTCGATAATATGTACTTTTCCGTTGTATTCGACGAGTAAATCCATCCTCCCGCGCCCCACCGCATATTCGCGTTCTACGCGGCCGCCGCCATTTAGCACACGCTGTAAAAACGCCATCAATAATAGATGCGGAAACGCTTCGGTATATTCCATCTTTTCTTCCCAAATCTCGGAATGTTCGCGCCAGAACTCTTGAAAACCCTTGAACATCGTATCCATATCGAGTGTGCCATCGGGGTTTTGCCATTGCCAACCGTCTTCTTCTAAATTCGGGATTGCGTGTTGCGGTCCAAATGTAACCTCACGCGCCAGCACTTCGCGATATATCGGGTTGGCGATCTGCGGGCCTGCCGCGCCGTTTATCCTGACGAGCCCCAAGTCGAGACATACGCGGAAAGCGTCGCTTTGGGTAAGTTCGAGATCGTGAGCGCCTGTAAAAAACGTTTCCATAATTTTACGAACAGGCGGCTCCCGCAATCTGACCGCTAATGAATCGAGGTGCGTTTCTCTTGCGAGTATCATTTGTTCTCTCGCGGTTTTTATGTGTTCAAGCGTTACGGTGCTGTAGTCACTATCTTTTAACACACGCAAGGTGGCGCGTATAAATAACGAATTGACAATCCAAGGCTGGCCCATCGACTGTTCCCACACGTATTCAAGGGCTTCGTCTGTAATTTGCTGCCCGGTCTCCTCGGTACGCTGGGCAAATAGTTTTTGTACATCGTCCCGTGAAAAGTTACCTATAAATATTGAATCGGCTTTTATGTTGAAGGGGGATAGCGGACTTGGCGGGACACCGTCTTTTGCGGTCGTGATGTAATCCTTGAGGTCTCTCATACCCACAAGAGCAATGGATATCGGAAATTTCCCCACACCGCGTATCATAAACCCGCCACGCAACTGACGTAAAAAACTGATCATGGCCTCGCCTTCCAGGGCGTCAACCTCGTCAAATAACAAAACGAGCGGCTTTGGCGCGACAAGTTCCGAAAAATTTATCAAGATGTTGCTTAGCATACTGCCGGGTTCCGTTGTTTTTACCTCGGGAACCGGTAAACCAAAGGACCGCGCGTACTCCCGGATCGCCTCGCATAAAGCAGGCATGCAGCGCTCCGCCGTAGCCATCAACTGACACCGTTCCAGCGAAACGTAACACGCGACAGCCTCACTGCCGGAATTTAACTCATGCGCCCAGTTCAGCAAAAACGTAGTCTTGCCTGTCTGCCGAGGAGCGTGTAGCACCCAATATAAGCTGTCGCCGACATAACGGTCAAGCTGCGCGTCAATAAGCCGGTCGGCCGGCGGCAACATATAGTGATCCCAGGGATAGCAAGGCCCCGTAGTATTAAAAAATCGCACGGGGCGCTTGGGAGGGCGCTCCATTTTCATAATACCTTCCTTTCATCAACTGGCTGACGGGCGGATAGGCAATAAACCGGTTTGTGTAATTTCCAGCCATCATCACAGATAATATACATCGAGGAGAGGGTTAATAGGAAGAAAAAACATTTTATCGCAGGGATTTGGATTCCATGTTCATAATATATACTTTGCGCTTCCCGCAGTGCAGCCCCTACTGCTTCGACCATATGGTATCTTGCAAGACGTAGGTTCCCGCCGCTCTGCCTTGGGAATGGTATGCGTGGTCGAAAGAGCAGCCTTCTAAAAAACATTCGTCAAATTCAACATTTGCGCCAATGGTAACGGTGGTGAGTTGAGTCCCCCAAAATGCCATTTTCCCAATCGAAGTCACGCTACCGGAAATGGTAATATCGGCAAGTAATTCGTTATAATAAAACGCATAGCTCCCAATCGCGATTACACCCTCAGGAATGGTGATGTTGGTAAACGAATTGCTTGAAAATGTCCAATCTTCAATTACGGTTATAGCATTGGGAATGGTAACATCGGTGAGCCGGTTCCCAGAAAACGCCCCTACCCCAATCGCGGTTACGCTGTTGGGAATTGTAATGCCGGTAAGCTGATTCTCTGCGAACGCGTCATTTCCAATGTTAGTCACGCTGTTGGGAATTGTAACACTGGTCAGTTCGCTGCCGGCAAATGCACTGCTCTCGATAGCCGTAACGGGTAATCCGCGTAACTGTGAGGGGATGTGTACGGTTTGTTCCACGCCAACATATCCTGTAATATTTATCGATGTATTGTCGTCTGAAGCGGCGACAAAAAAGGCTTTTTCACCGTCATACGACACGCCTCTTTCCTCCGCGTACTGCCTCAGCCTTCTCAGTATGGTCGGAAACCTGTCCACAAGTCCAAGCCCACGTTCTCTCAAAAAAAGTAGATATTCCATGTAATCCATACGGGTTTCCTTTACAAGAATTCCGTTTTCGAATTCGAGTTGCAATTGATACTCATATATAAGATCAAAAAAACCGGCATGGACTAACCTGCCGCCGCCTAAAATGATCGCTCTGCTGAACCTGTCCATTTTGAATACTGGGTCGGTGATTCCGGCGGTGGAAAGAAATCTGTCTAATACGCTGATTGTACTGATTGTACCATGACGGCCGGGCCTTTCTCCGAAGCTAACATATTGTTGAACGATGTCTTTTAACACCAATTCATTATCGACTATTTCATACGTTGCGATATAACCTCTCCATAGCGCGCTATTAAATACTTTATTCTCTGTTACTATCCAGTTCCATTCTTTCCTCATATGAGAGTACAGTGGATTATTTTGCGTTAAATAACGTATGCCGTTGTGTATAACAGTATCCGGAATCTGTATCGGCGACGTCGCGCACAGCTCAAACGGGACGAGAAGCGCCGCGAGGGCTATTAGGAGAATGAGGCGTTTTTTGGGGGGCTCTGGTTTCATATTTACAATATATATCACGGCAGCTAAAACTCACAAACAGGTAAACGTTTCCCGCGATTTTTTCTGACTATCCCTCCAGATTTATAGTATTTTATGTATATGAAACGATTACTCCACAGCGGCATGAGCGAGTTGTTATTTAACGGATTGTCACGTATGACTAAGAAGCTATGGTTTTGGGTAGTAGTTGCTGTTTTGTCAACATCATTATTAATAGTGTCTTCGGGGACATCCAAAGGTATCTTTATATATTCCCCAAATAATAAACCGGACATGGGTGGGACCGAAATTTTCCCGGGCTGCGCGGCGGTCGAAAAATCAGTTCGGGATCAATAATTAATCATCACAACATATTTACCGGATCAACATCGATAACACAGCGATAGGATGACGGCAGCGCTAAGGTTGATAATTTTCTGATTTCCGCTAATACTTTGGATAGCGCTTGCGGCGATAATGATTTCAAGATCATTGAGTATCTGTTGACGTTATCGATTTTGGACAGTACTGCCGGAGCGGGGCCGAGAATTTTTATTTTATTATTGTTGAATGAGAGTATCGCCCGCGCGGCTTTGTGCAGAAATTCACGGATGATGGATTCTTCCGCGCCCTCGGCCACTATTCGCGCTAATTTGCCAAAAGGCGGATATGACAGTTCTTTTCTGTGCTTGATTTCATGCTCGTAAAACGATAAATAATCATGTTCCGTCGCGAATCGCACCGCCGCCTCGTTTGGGCAGTATGTTTGGATGATGACTTCGCCCGGCAGCTCCGCCCTGCCCGCGCGGCCGGCTACCTGTGTCAGCAGTTGGAACGTACGCTCGGATGCCCTGAAGTCGGGGAAATGGAGGCCTGTGTCTGCCTGCAATACGCCTACCAATGTGACATTCGGAAAGTTCAATCCCTTAGCGACCATCTGTGTGCCAAGAAGTATGTCGGCTTTACCTTGGGCAAACGCGTCGAGTATCTCGACATGCGAACCCTTGCGGCGTGTTGTGTCTTGATCCATTCGCAATATACGCGCTTCTGGAAACTGTTCGCGCAATAGCTCTTCGGCTTTCTGTATCCCGGTTCCCTTGTATTTTATTTTCAGGCTGTCACACTTGGGGCATTTTTCCGGCGCGGCTTCTTCACGGCCGCACAGATGGCACTTGAGCGCAGTATCGGCCTTGTGGTAGCGCATGTTCACGGAACAGTTGGCGCATAAATGAGAATAACCGCATCCCTTGCATAATAACGATATTGAAAATCCGCGACGATTTAGCAAAAGTATAATCTGTCTCTTGGACGATAATTCTTCTTCCATCCGGCAGACAAGATAGCGCGACAAAGGCGTCCAATTGTTTTCCTTGTGTTCGGCGGTCATATCAACGATCTTTACATTCGGCAATTTCGCCGTCCCGAAACGCTCGGTTAGCGTCAACAAACGATACTTACCGGTCAGCGCGTTATAATAACTCTCAATGCTCGGCGTCGCGCTGCCGAGTACAACCGCCGCGTTTTGCATCGCGCCCCGCATCACTGCCATATCGCGGGCGTTATAACGCGGATCGGTATCGCTTTGCTTGTATGAACCATCGTGCTCTTCGTCAACGATTATCAGCCCAACGCCATCCATCGGGGCCAGTAGCGCGCTGCGCACTCCTATCACCGCCCGCTTGTTACCGGCGGCAATTTCCTGCAAACTGTCCCGCCGCTCACCGTCGGACATGCGGCTGTGAATAACCGTAATCGTATCGCCTACCGCGGCAAGAAAATGATGAATGGTCTGCGGTGTCAGGCTTATTTCGGGAACAAGAATTATCACTCCTCTACCTTGCTCCAATGTTTTTTTCGCGAGTTCAGTGTAGACATGTGTCTTTCCGCTACCAGTAACGCCGTAGAGCAAAAACGGTTTGCCGGGATTGCCGATAGACGGCGCGACGGCATCAACGCAATTTTGTTGCTCCGATGATAACGCGATTTTTTTAACGTCATCAAAAGGAATAGATAATTCATCGGCCCCACGAAACAACGTTCTCGATTCCTTAACGAGAAGGCCTTTTTTGTGTAGCGACGTTAACGTGGACGCTTTGACGCCAAAACGCAATTCTATTTCCGCGGCGGTGAGCAAATCCGTGCAATTTTTGATTTTGTCGAGCGCTTCGCGGTGGGCTGGAATTAGTTTGGAGTGCAGGGTGAGGAGCGTGGAGTTGATTTCACTACTTCTATACACCGTGACGACTTTGGCTTTTTTGTTGATAACCGCTTTTCCGATCAACGGTTTAAAAACACGTCCCACCGGACACTGATAATATTCCGCCATCCATTTATACAATTTCAAAAGCGATCGGTTAGAATCCGCCCAGCGTCCTTCCTTGATGTCGATAATCTCTTTAAGTTTCGGATACGCCGCCTCGCTTTTGACTTCAATAATCACGCCCCACATTTTTCGCTTCTTCACTTCAACAAGCACCGGCAACCCGGCCGCGGCCCGCGAAAGAAATCGCTCCGGTATCCTATAATCATACACCCCCGGTATAGCTACCGGAAACGCCACAGCGGCGATTGTTTTGCTCATTGACAGTCCCTTTGGAAAGAGTAGCAACACATCGAGTTTTGTAAAAAAAGAAAAATTACCCCATAAACTTGGGTTTCAGCGTAGCGTCCGCGCCTTTTATCAACGTGCCTCGATGTAATTCTATTGTACGGTAGTGATATGGCGCGATAAGATTCAGGTCGTGGGTGGCCATGATTACCGTTGTTCCCCATGAGTTTATCGTTTGCAATAACTTAAAAATTTCCTGCGATACCGCCACGTCCAAATTTCCTGTCGGTTCATCCGCCAACAGCACCCACGGATCGTTCACTATCGCCCGTGCTATGCATACACGCTGTTGTTCGCCGCCGGAAAGTTGATTGGGATAATTTGAACTTTTATGACTTAGTCCTGTATGCGCCAATACCTTGTAGACTTTTTTCTTTACTTCCCGCTCGGGCGCCCCAATGACACGTAGCGCGAACGCTATATTTTCAAAGACGTTTCTATCGTGCAGCAGCCTGAAGTCCTGAAACACTATCCCGAGTTTGCGCCGCAGAAACGGAAGATCATTACGACGGGCGGTTCTCGAATCGTAGCCGCATATCAGCACTTGTCCTCTGCACGGCTTTTCTTCCATGTATATATGCTTGAGCAGCGTAGTTTTCCCCGCGCCGCTCGCGCCTGTTAGAAACACAAACTCCGCTTTGTCTATAAAAAACGACAGCGCGTCGAGCGCCCGGTAGCCGCTTTCGTATTCCTTGGTAACGTGTAGAAAATGTATCATACTATTTATCACCTGTTTTTCGCAGCAAAAAATGGATGCGGAGCGATTTTGCCGAATATTTTTTAAACGTATACTCATCCCATATCCCGAGCACGGAAAAGCACTGCTTGGGAATGGCCTTTTCTATCTCCTGAACCGAAAATACTTTCTGCCGGTGTTTTTCCGTGTATTTTTTGTAGTATTCGTTTTTTTCTTCGGATTGGCGGTAGATTGTAAAATCGTTGTGTTGTATTGATGTCGCCTTGTCAAAATAGCTGTGGCGTACGTAGCTGATGTCGCCGTAGTCTTCGAAATCAAGAAAATCTTGAAAATGTTTTATCGAGTTTTCGCGTGTGGTGATGTCAAAAAGAAAAAGGCCGCCGGGGAGAAGTACATCGTAAACCGACGCGAAAAAATCGTGGTATTCGTCTAGAGTGAGTAAATAATTTACTCCGTCGTAAAGAAATATCGCCATATTGAATTGCTTTTTGAAAGGCAGAAATTTCGCGTCCGCGGCGCAGATGTTGAGCCCGCGTTTTGTCCGCGCTTCTTTGCACATGGAGAACGATATATCCGAGGCGGTGTATTGATAGTCCATGCCGCAGAGCGCCTCTCCCAAAAGTCCCGTACCGGCGCCAAGCTCAAGAATATTTGGATTGGGCTGTGTGCAATATCGCTCTACCACACGTTCAATAAGTCCGAGCCATTCGTCGTATTCCACGAAGTTCATAAGCCTGTCGTATATGGGAGCCAGCGCTTCGTATTGCATATAGACCTTTTATAACCCGGAGCTATACGGACGACGGGTTGCGGCGCTTACACCGCGATAAGCGCGGCGCCGCCTCCCGCAACATTTATATCCTCACGTCAATAAATATCCTCTCGCGCCATCTTCTCACATTCTCGATAAGCAGTTTTTGGGCGGTGATATCTCGCGCCTTGGCCTCGATTAGCGTATAGTCGTTTTCGAGCGTAAGCCTCCTGCTGTCTACACGCTGATTTACCATGTAGATGGAGAAGAGATTGTCTTCAACTACAGGTGTGCTTATCCGCCCCGATTCGAGGTGCGTCACAATGTTGCGCATTGCCGGCGGCATTTCAGCAGGAGTTAACCAACCCATATCGCCGCCTCGCAGACGTGTGGCCGGATCAACGCTCATCGCCCTTGCGGCCGCTTCAAATTCCTCCCTGCTGCCTACAGATTGGCGCAGCGAATCGAGCGTGGCGATAACCTCTTCCCTTTGCCGCTCGGTCGGCATGTGCCTGATGAGTATCTGGCGTAGCCTGACCCGCATGTCACGTTTTTCTTCCACCACTATAATATGAAATCCGAGGCGCGTTTCAAATGGCTCGCTTATCCGCCCCACCGGCAACGCAAACGCGCGTTCCTCAAAAGCGATCTCGGTCGTCGAGCCTTTCACTAAATGCCCCAAGTCACCGCCTGACGCGGCTTCGGGGCCTTCAGAGTATGTTCTGGCAAGTTCTTCAAAACTTTCCCCCGCGTCGAGCCGGTGCTTTATAGAATGGATCTTGTCGAACGCCGCCTGGCGTACCGAATCGGTAGAGGCGAGCCTGAGAGTCAATTTTAGTAGCTCAAAGCTCTCGCCAGCCGAAGGCAGGCTGTCGGCGTATTGCGCGAAAAACTGTTCCACATCGCGGCGGTTTACCCTCACGGAGAAGTAGTAGTTTTGCTGTAACTTCTGCCTGTATAACTGTTCACGGATAGCCCTCCGCGCTTCCGTTCTGAAGCGCGTTAGCGTTGTGCCTTGCTGGATGCGCAGAAGCTCGTCAAACTGTTGCATGGTGATGTTGTTCTGCCGCAAAATCGCGCTTATGTGGTTATTCAACATACTTTCTATTTCGCTGTTTCTGACGTGAATCGTAGTGTCCTCCATCGCACGGACAACGAGTATCTTGTTGTCTATCAGATCTTCGAGGCTCTCGTACAGAAATTCCCTCACATCAACTTGATCGGGGTTGAGGCCCATCGCGGAAAAACGCATGTAGGCATAGGCCTCGAGTTCGGAAAACAGCACTATTTCACTACCGACAACCGCCGCTATACCGTCGAGACGGCCTTCCTGAGAGAAGCGAACCGGGGTTGCGGGAACGGTGTCGAGTTGTTCGGCAAGCGGCTCGTCATAAACGATACCAAACTTACGCATCGCGTCGGCGGGGTGGATGGCCGCTGCTTCACGCGCCGCGTCGGCGGCCTCGGAATCGTCGATATCAGCGGACGCGGCGATGTCTTCTGACAATTCCGCGGATCGCTCGGTTTGTATTGATAGAGAATCCGCCTGTCCTTCATCATCGGCCCACGAAAACGCGGCCGCCATAATCAGCAATGCCATCGTCGCGATAATTTGCGCTTTTTTGTATTTCATAATTATTGGTCCTGCACTTCCGCTTCTTCCGGCGCACTCACTCCCGGCACCAAATCAATATTAAATTCCACATCCGTCTTTGACCGGAACTCTGATATTAGACGCTCTGTTTCGTTTCTTTGGGCAACCATGGAGAGATGCGCCATAATGCTGCCGCGCACTTCGTCAAGCGACGCAACCGTCCCCCTGTCAAATTTGCCCAGTACCCGCAAAATATAGAATCCCTCTTCAGATCTGTACGGCCCAGTGATGGATGGAACCGCCGCGGCCATAAGCCAGTGGCGCATCGTTAGCGGGATGAGGCCTACCGGGACATAAGGCGTGCCGTCACTAAAACCGGCGTTTGCCGGAATTGGGGTTACTGAGTAAGTGGCCGCGAGGTCTCTAAATGTCTCATGCGTAGCGGTGCGGCGGATTCGCCAGGCGAGATCCAGGTCATCCACCAATATACCGTCGAACCGGATGGTGTAACTGTCGCGGACGTATTGGCTTCTGTTGGCCTCGTAGTAGTCTAACACCGCCTGTTCGTTGACCAACGCGCCGCCCGCCGTGCTGCGGCTTATGATTTCCGCGCTTAGCAAGTCTCTTTTCATCTTCTCGAGGCGCGCTTTTATCACCGGTTCCCGGTCTATTCCGAGCCGTAGCGCTTCTTCGTAAAGTAGCTCGGTATTTATCCACTGCCGCACATACTGTATGTTCTGATCACGTGTGATTACATCGCTATACTCCTCCGGAATACTGGCCACGAGTTCTTCGAGCGTCATCACGGAACCCCCCACCCGGGCTATGACCGTCCCCACCGGCGGCGCGGGCGGTTCTTCGGGGGCGCATCCGGGGATCATGGCGACCAGTAGCATCGTAACCGACAGTAAAACGGCAAAACGTCGGCAAAAACCCGTAAAACCCCTCATATCCGTGCCTGTATTCATACAACCTCTCTGTTCACTTTATCACTTCATCCAAGGACTCTCACTTCTACAATATAATATCGGGGGCACAAAAAAACAAAAATTAACACAAACCCCAAAATAACAATTATATTACCTCTTAGACACACGCAGGCCGGGAGGAAGCCATGATCTTAACGGCATCGCCGATTTCCAAACTCAAAAGCCGGAAAAAGCGCAGAGCCCTCGCCGTCTCCGCGGGTGGGCTGCAAAGCGGTATTCAGGCGCTGTATTTAGGGCTGACTAACGACGACTGGGAAATATACTCCACAGCGTTTTTGCCCTACCCGCAAAAAGTCGCCGATCTGATGGAGCGGTTTAGCGAGGCGCAAAGCCCCGCCGCGCTCCCGGACTTTGGGTGGCTCGACTACAAAATCTCCACCCTCTTCGTAGAATGCGCCAAAAACGCGTTAGCCGGCGCGCCAAAAGCCATCGGCGAGCCACACTACGCAACGCTGAACAAACCGACGCTGTGGAAAGGCGAAACCGGCGAGGGCCTGCAACAGACCAACTGGGACATACCTGTCGGCGACGAACTCTACGCCGCGAGCGCCCTCGGCATCCCCGTGATGTCCGGGTTTCTCCGCCACAACATTCTCGCCGGCGGCCCCGGGGCATTACCTGCGTTCCCCGGAATTTTAGCCGCCGCAAGAGATACAACCGGCATCGGGCTTTTCGTCAACATCGGCTTGGTATCGCGCATGGCGGCCGTAGATAAAACCGCGGAAAAATTGCTGTTCGAATCCGACATCGGCCCCGGAACAGCCATCATAGACAAGTGCGCCCGCGCGACAGGCTGCCCCGAAGGATTCGACAGAGACGGGAAAGCCGCGTCCCAAGGAACACCCAACGCGGAATGCCTGGAAATATTGTCGGCCGATCAATGGATACAAAAACCCGCGCCCAAACAAGCGATACCGGAAATCTTCACGCACCTGCTAAGCCACCCATGCCTGAAACCGCTAAATAACACCGACCGCTTGGCCACCATCACCGCGCTAACCGCAAAAAGCATATACGATTTCTACCGCCGCGAGTACAGAGAACCCGCGCAACCGGAAACGCTATGGATATCAGGCGGCGGCAGCAATAATTTAGCGTTAGCCGATTTCCTGAAAGCATCTTTCGACCCGATCCCCGTCCGTAGCGTTGAAGAGTTGAATATCCCTTCAGACATGATGGTACCGCTAACGCTCGGATTAACGGTAGACGCGTTTATTTGCGGCAAATCAATACCTTGGGAAACCGGCGACCACCCCAAAATCGAGCCGATAGGCCGATGGGCAATGCCGTAAAAGTGACGCTCTCGAAAAACGCCAATAAAGTGATAGCGATCGGCGCTTCCACAGGAGGGACCGAGGCCATTCAAGCCGTTGTGCAAAATATGCCCCCCAATACACCGGGAATGGTAATCGTCCAGCATATGCCGTCCGGGTTTACAAAAATGTTTGCGAATCATCTTAACCGGGTGTGTAAAATGGAGGCGCGTGAAGCCGTGGACGGCGACAGGCTGACACAGGGCCTGATACTCATTGCCGCAGGCGGATATCACATGCGTCTTAAAAAAGACGCGACGGGATACTACGTTACCAGCCAGCCCGGAGACAAAGTTTCCGGCTACTGTCCGTCTGCCGACGTATTATTCGAAAGCGTGGCCACGGTGGCCAAGGCAAACGCGATAGGCGTAATTTTATCGGGAATGGGCGTGGACGGCGCGAAAGGCATGCTTAAAATGAGACAGGCAGGCGCTTTTACCATAGGCCAGGATAAGGATACCAGCGTCGTTTACGGCATGCCGCTGGCGGCATTCAAAATGGGCGCCGTCGTCACGCAGGCTCCGCTGCAAAATATCATGGGGGTTTTAATGGGGAAACTGATATAAATAAGTATTTTAACTTAAATTTTCCGTTAGGATACTTTTTAAACCCAAATTGTCCATTAGCCATATTTCCTTTCTTTTTGGGATGCTTTCTAATGGACACCATTAGCGTAATCTGTTGATTTATAACGAGTTACAGTTGCAAGATGTGTGAATAAATCACCTAATGGACAATTTGGGTTAAAAACCTTTTTTTAAAAAGGTCCGCCTAACCTCCTGATACCGCTCCGTAAAATTGACCTCTCAACGTTAAAATCAAAGCCTTTAAAGTCTTTAAAATCAAATTCTTTTTTGGTGACAGGGGCTCAAAGTTTCCTCTTTCAATCATAGTGCAGGGTGTACACTGTACACCCTCACTCACTTCG
>JAITUP010000169.1 GCA_031286265.1 Chitinispirillales bacterium
TGGGGGACCGCAGGGGGCCTTATGTATCGGGGCGTTACGGATGATAAACTATGCGCGAAGTGAGTGAGGATGTACAGTGTACATCCTGCCATTTGATTGAAAGAGGGAACTTATGAGCCCCGTCATCAAAAAAGATTTAAAAGATTTTGATTTTAAAGACTTTAAAGACTTTGACTTTGATTTAAAGATTTAGAAAAATCATAAAGGATAGTAGTGATATGAATTATACCACGCATCCTTTGATCTTTTTTCATTTCCCGCTGCGCATAAATTATATTATCTATTATGATCAGACGGAAATTACCAATTGGCGGCGTTTTCCCGCTTCTCTATCAAGCCGGATACCCCCGTCCATTGAGCTCATAAACGCCCTGTTAGAAGGTGACATAGATGAATTTATGAATACGTTAAAATGGTACCTCCAAACCGTCGACTATTCACTAAGTAGCAAAATCACCGAGTTTTATGTCGAGTTCGCCGTGTCCAACGTGATAAATATGCTCGGCCTGCGCTGCATAAACGAAGTCCACACCGCGAGCGGCAGAATGGACAGTGTCATACACGCTGGTGAATATATATACATCATTGAGTTTAAGGTTGACAAGCCAGTAGAAACCGCGTTAAGGCAAATAAAGAGAAGGGACTACGCGCTCATCTACGCGAAAGAGGGGAAAAAGATTGTAAAAACCGGAGTAGTCTTCAGCCGCGAGACGCGAAATATTGTTACGTGGGAAACGGCGTGATTGATGAAATAAGAACCCCGCCTCACTCCTATTTTCGAGCAACATGGTGTAAGGAGCGCAATACTTATTCGGTTCCTGCGCGCGCGGCGATGCGCAATCAAAAAACCACTGTTTTAAAGTGGAATGACTATAGTGATTTTGAAAAAATAAAATTAAAAAAAATTCAGGAGTAAAACGTATGTCCAACTGCATTTTTTGCAAAATCGCCACCGGTGAAATACCTGCGGAAAAGATTTACGAAAGCGACGGCGCGTTTGTGATACGGGATATCAATCCGCAAGCGCCGGTTCATTTTTTGGCGATACCCACGCGGCACTACCCCGCCGTACACGACATCCCGCAATCCGAAATGGCCTCGGTAATGGGTGCGCTCATGGACGCGGTGCGGGAGGCGGCAAAGGCGGCCGGGTTAGACGCAAACGGATACAGACTGATTGTCAATTCCGGCGACATTGCGGGACAGACGGTTCCGCACTTGCATATACACATCCTCGGCGGCCGTGACTTGGCTTGGCCGCCGGGATGATCTTACGTGTTACGCCCCTGCACTACTGCATTTGTTTTCTGAGGTATGTCGGCACTTCCATATCCTCATACCTCTCGTACGGAGGCAGACCCGTCATTGCCATTGCCGGCGTTTCTCTCGACTGCCCCCACCTCTCGTCAAATCCACCGTGGGCCGCCGTTCTCGCCATCGTTCCAACGGCTTCCATAGACGAACCGGCCGCGACCGATTGGACGCCTGCTAAAACTGGGGGGGATTCCGTCATCACCGGTACGACTGTCGCCGCGTTTTGAGCGCTCATGACTATCTCGGCTGGTGACTTGGGCGCTGCCACTGGAACAGGGTCTGGGGACTTGGGCATCAGTTCGAGCGTTTCCTGTTCTATTTTGGGAATATTAACCTTGAGCCCTCCCTCGCGCTCTCTCTTTTGTTTTTCAATAGACTCGTCGTTGAAGCCTGTGGCAATGACCGTTACCTTGATTCGGCCTTTCATTTCCGGATCAAAGACCGTACCGAAAATGATGTTTACGTCCGCGTCTTCTCCTACCTTGCTGCGTGCGTATTCGGTGGCTTCGCTCACTTCGTATAGCGACATTTCTTCGTCGCCGGTGAAATTGAGCAGCAGTCCGCGCGCGCCGTTTATGGAAATATCGTCGAGAAGCGGGCTGTGGATGGCACTTTCGATCGCCGTCGTCGCGCGTTCGCCGGGCTCGCCTTCGCCGTAACCTGTTCCCATAAGCGCATCGCCCATGCCTTTCATAATTGTCTTCACGTCTGCGAAGTCAACCACGATATGCCCTGATTTTGTGATAATATCGGAAATGCCCCGTGTTGCCTGATGCAGTACATCGTCGGCCGTTTTGAATGCGTCCATCAGCGGCATTTTTTTGTCGGCTATGGTCAAAAGTTTTTGGTTTGGAATAACGAGTATCGTATCGACGTTTTTCCGCAGATCTTCAATACCCTTTTTTGCGTTTTTATCCCGTACCCTGCCTTCAAATAAAAACGGGCGCGTCACGATAGCGACCGTGAGTATTCCGAGTTCTCTAGCGATTTCGGCTACTACGGGCGCACCTCCGGTTCCCGTGCCGCCGCCCATCCCCGCGGTTATAAACACCATGTCCGCGCCGGAAAGTACTTCTTTAATCGCCTCTCTGTCTTCTTCCATTGCGAGACGCCCAATTTCAGGATTGGCGCCGGCGCCAAGGCCGTTCGTCAATTTTTTGCCTATCGGCATACGCATCGGCGCACGGTTATTATCGAGCGCTTTAAGGTCGGTGTTCACCGCTATGAACTCCACGCCTGTGAGCCCTTCCATAACCATCCTATTAACAGCGTTACCGCCGCCGCCGCCAACGCCGATAACCTTCAACTTCGCCTTGGCCTCAAACGTCTCATCCATCATAATACGCATAAAACCCTCCGTTTTTTATTTGTGACGATTTTGTTCGTTTTTCATTGACAAAAAAGAATGCCTTTTGTCAATTAACCCGCACGATCGTCTGTTACAGGTACATTGATTTCACAACTTGTTTATTTCGCCGTTAAGGCAATTATTAATCCTCCAACTAACTGTTGCGTTGCGCCGTCCGGCAACATCACTGCTCTAAGTGCAGTTGTCGGGCGATGTAGCGCAACAGTTAATCGATACTTTAATAAATAATCGTTTTTAAAAATATCTCTTTAACCACCCGGCAATTATATTGATCGGCTTCGCCTTCGACTTCTTTCTGCCACCTTTGGAACGCGCCCCATCAGCCGCGAACATGCACAGGCCGATACCGGTAGCATGCATAGGCGACCTGGCCGCCTCGGTAAGCCCGCCAAAACGACTCGGCACACCTATTTTCACAGGCATCTGGAAAACGTTTTCAGCTTTCTCCCGCATACCCTCAAGCATCGCGCCGCCACCGGTAAGCACAACACCAGCGCCAAGCATATCCTGACATCCGCTTTTTTTAATTTCCCTCAAAGCAAGCGATAATATTTCCTCAACTCTCGGCTCAATAATATTGACAAGCCCCTCTCTGAGAATTTCACGATCTTCGTGTCCGCCCACCGCCGGAACCATAAGGCGCTCGCCGCCCCTGAGCAACGGCTGATATGCGCATCCATATTTTCGCTTTATCTCTTCCGCCTTTTCAAGCGGAGTACGCAAACCAATGCCAATGTCTCGCGTCACATTCTTCCCGCCAAGCCCCACAATTGCGGTATGGCGTATATTTTCATCGGAATAGATGGCGATATCCGTCGTCCCGCCGCCAATATCAACCAATGCGACGCCAAGTTCCTTTTCGTCTTTTTCGAGTACCGCTCGGCTCGACGCAAGCGGTTCTAACACCAATTGCCCCGAAAGTTTCAATTCGGCTTTTTCCACGCATTTCGTAATATCCAAAACCCTCGCAGCCTGACCGGTGATAATGTATACCTGCGTCGTGAGCCTCACGCCGCACATCCCAAGCGGATTTTTTATGCCGTTTTGATCGTCTACGCTGTATCCGCGCGAAAGGACATGAAGCAAGTCGTAATCTTGCGGCATCTGAATGGCCTTGGCCACCTCTATAACTCTGTCGACATCTTCCTGCGCGATCTCGCGGTTATCGTGCGATATGGCGACAAAGCCCGTACTGGTTTTACCCTTGATATGATCGCCGGCTATGCCCACGCAGACTTCGTGAACATCAACGCCGGCCATGAGCTCAGCTTCCTCCACGGCCTTCTTTATGGATTTTACCGTTGTGTCAATATCCACTACGGTACCTTTGCGCAATCCGTCCGACGGGCTAACGCCGACGCCGATGACTTTCAGCACATTGTTTTCTCCCTGCTCCGCGATGATGCACGCGATTTTCGTCGTTCCCATATCAAGCCCTACAAAAATGTCGCTTTCCATACCAGCCTCCTTCATTTTATTTTAACGCGATTCCGTAGAATCGAATAATTTTCATAACATTATTAATCCCCAAATTAACTGTTACGTTGCGCCGTCCGGCAACATCACTGCCCTAAGTGCGGTTGTCGGGCGGTGTAGCGCGACAGTTAATTGGTACTTTAATATCTCAAATTACCGCACCGACGCAAACGCGGCGCCGCGATACCTCAAATCCACACGCATCGGCACAACATAATCCGCAAGGATCCGCTCCCGCAGTCTTTTAATATGGATCAATCTTTTTTCCGTTTCCTTACGATCTATTATATACTCCGCCTCTCCCGTCTTGAAATAGAAGCGTGCAAACGATCCGTCGCTGATATCGATCTGAGAGATCTGTGAAAAGAAACCATCGCCATATCTGCGCGAAATTTTTTGGATCAAATTAAAAAACTCCAAGTCAACGGTATCGCGCGTAATTTTGCTACATACTACAAAAAGCGGCAAATCGTAGTATTGCCCCGGCTTAGCCGCGAAACGAACTCCCTTTTTGTCAACGAGAAAAATGTTTCCGTCGTGAACAAGCGCAACGGGCTTTCGTTCGACAATTTTGATTTGCGTTAACGCTTCCTTGCCTACCTTGTTTCTTGATTTTTTGACGCTGGCTTTCTCGATCTCCGGGAACATGGCGGCAATTTTCAATATCGTCGCACGATCAAAAGCGAGAGAATCACTTTTTTTCAACGAGTCGAATTTGTACATAAGCCGCGCCTGCAATTGCGGATTGCAATTTGTTATTTTAATATTTGATGACAATCGCTTGGTCGATCTGATAGAATCGGAAATTCCGGCAAACGCCGCGGGGCTATATAGATACATAACATATCCAGCCGCAACAACGACCGCCACAACGGCCGCTACCTTCGACCATTTTTTAAACGCCGACATTATCGCACGCAATCTTTGAGCGCGCAGCCTCTCTATCGCTTCTTTGCGATTCGCGCCGATGCGCACACGACGCGCGTCAGTCCGTTTAACACGTTTTTTGTTATTCATCAACTCTTTCCTCCCTCTGCAAAATCGCGAGCGCTTTCCCAAATGTCACCCGCTCCCATGAATATCGCTAAATCACCATTGCCAATCATATCATATAATTTTTCGGCAATGTTATTTTTGTCGCCGATATACAACGCTTTTGTTTTGCCAATAGCATTTACGCGATTGACAATTTCTTCCGCGCTAATGCCCGGTATCGACCGTTCACGAGCTTTGTAAATATCGGTGATGATAACCATATCCGCACCGCTTAGCGATATCGCGAATTGATCCATAAAATCACGTGTGCGCGTATATAAATGCGGCTGAAATACGGCCGCTATTCGCTTATATCCACCGCTTCGCGCAGCATCAAGCGCCGCGCTGATTTCACCGGGATGATGCGCATAATCATCAACAACAGTCACACCGTTTACAGTACCGATAATCTCAAATCTCCGCCTGACGCCTTGAAAAGCGGATATGCTCGATGCTATAATATTAAAATCAACGCCCATTTCACAAGCGACTGCAATCGCGGCCAATGTATTTCTGATATTATGCAACCCCAAAATTCCCATCGATATCGAACCTAATAAATTACCACTATGTAATACGTCAAACCGCGTCTTGCCGCTATCTGTTTTTATGTTGACGGCACGATATTCGGCTTTATCATTAATGCCATAACTAACGATACTTCTGCGAATTCTCGGCAAAATATCGACGGCTCCGGCATCATCAATACAAACAACAACCGCTCCGTCAAACGGGACCAGTTCGGTAAACCGCACAAACGTATCTTTTATATCGTTGATATCCCTATAACAGTCGAGATGGTCCGCTTCGATATTCGTTATCACCGCGATGGATGGATACATTGCCAAAAACGAACGATCATATTCATCGGCTTCCGCGACAATAGTGTTGCTGTTTCCAACAATAGCGTGCGATCCTGCGCTTTTCAGCATTCCGCCGATAAGAACCGTCGGCGATAATTTCGCGTCTGTCAATACAGTGCCGATAATTGATGTCGTTGTGGTTTTACCGTGGGTTCCCGAAACGCAAATCGTAAAACTAGACCGCATTACATCGCCAAGAACTTCCGCCCTTCTCATTTCAGCTATACCGTTATTTGTTGCGTATTGTCGTTCGGAATTATCATCGGCTATTGCGCTTGAATACACGAACAAATCAGCGTCTCTGATCAAATTAGGTTCATGGTTATATTGTATTTTTATGCCGAGTGTCTCTAAATATTTTGTCGATTCAGAAATGTTCTTATCACTCCCGGTCACGCGATGGCCGCGCGACATGAGAACCTCGGCAAGCGGGCTCATCCCCGCACCGCCGATTCCGGCCATGTGAATTTTTTTACTAAACTGTTTCATAGTTTATTATATCTCAAAATTCTCAGACGGCTTTTGTTTATTACTCGACATCGCAGCCATTCGTCTGGTTTTTAAATTTGCCCGACTTGATATATTGAGCAATATTCCCATGCTCGACATTGTAAAAATCAAACTCATCCCGCCATAACTCAAAAACGGCATCGGCACACCGGTCGGCGGAATAAGCCCGGTAACTACCCCCGAATGAATCAACAAATAAATTGCCGTCACCGTCGTAAACCCGAACGCCGTAAGCTGTCCGGCGCGGTCGGGTGCATTAAGAGAAATACTGAAACCTCTGTAGACGATGAACGCAAAAATTAAAAACACCAACGCTATTCCAACAAATCCGAATTCCTCACCTAAAATCGACAGAATAAAATCCGTATGCGGTTCCGGCAAATAAAAATATTTCTGCTCTCCTCTACCAAGACCTACACCCAAAAGCCCGCCATGTCCAAGCCCTACAAGCGACTGGAAAACCTGATATCCAAGATTGCTGCTCTCTTCGCTAAGATTCATAAAACCCAGCACACGCCTCATCCTGTATGGCGTTCTAAATATGAGCAGTACGGCAAAAGGTATAACCAATGCCACACTCGCCAAAAGATGCCTCACCTTGGCTCCAGCCATAAAAAGTATTCCAAACGCGGTGACAAGCAGTATCATGGCGGTTGAAAAATCCGGCTCCAAAACTACAAGTCCGCA
Source organism: Chitinispirillales bacterium (assembly GCA_031286265.1). GTDB lineage: Bacteria > Fibrobacterota > Chitinivibrionia > Chitinivibrionales > Chitinispirillaceae > GUT77. The sequence goes on from JAITUP010000169.1 coordinate 7,255, forward strand.
AATTACCCCTATGGATAAATAATGCGGTATTAGTGAACGCCAGTTATCAAAATTCATACCGTCTTCGCCACATTTTTTCGCGAGAAACAAAATAAGCGCGACACGCGCAAAATCGGATACCTGAAACCGAATCCCCATAATCGTTATCCAGCGCTTCGCGCCTTTAATGGCGGCGCTGTCCGGAAGCGTCAGAACAAAAACAAGCAGTATCACCGCACCGATAAATATGATGCCGCTGTATTTTGTTAGATATCGATAATCAAAATTGATAAAAAACGTAAAAAACACAATAGCCAAAAACGCCCGCGTCAGTTGACGAGAGAGAAAAAAGTCGGCGCCGCCAAAATTCCGCTGCGCGACGGCAAAGGAAGAGCTATAGACGAGCACGATGCCAAACCCGAGCAACACGAGCGCCGCTATAAAAAGCCCAAAATCCATTCTGCCTTTATTGCTACTCACCACAATCAGCTTGCCTTTCCATACATTTCGAGAGTACCAACGATTTCCTTAAACATCTCTCCTCTATGCTCGAAATTTTTGAACATATCGAAACTCGAACAACCGGGGGAGAATATTATCTTTTCACCGGCGGAAGCAATGCCGAACGCGATACTGACAGCGTCTTCAAGCGTAGCGGATTTACAAACGGGAGCAAGGCCTTCCCAAATCGCCGCCATTCTGTCTTTCGCTTCGCCTATCAATATTAGGCTTTTAATTTTATCACGCATCGATTCTTTAACAATAGAGAAATCACTGCCTTTGTCTCTACCGCCTGCGATAAGATGAATTTTAGAATCAAACGCGTTCACCGCGCATTGTATTGATTCCGCCGTCGTTGATTTGCTGTCGTTATAGAATTCTATGCCATTAACAGAGGCAACGAACTCCAAACGATGCGGGAGGCCCGTGAATGTGCAGAGACCACGGCCGATAAGTGTGGGATCGGCTCCTGCAGATAGCGCTATCGCGCCGGCGGCGCACGCGTTGATGCGATTGTGTTTTCCTCCAATTTTCATACGTCCAACCTCCTCTAAAATTACGCCGGACGATCCGTTGAATTTATAGCGAATAGCGTTATCCGACAGATATACGCAATCACCGTCAACGGGTTTCGATCCGAACATGATGATTTGTGTTTTTGCCGATAATTCCTTTGCCCATAACAACAGGCGCGGATCATCGGCGTTTAATACAAGATATTCCTGCCGTGTTAAATTTTCGGTAATACGTTTT
>JAITUP010000243.1 GCA_031286265.1 Chitinispirillales bacterium
TTTTTTGTTCTTTATTTTTCTTTGTATATATGTTATTGTTTTTTTGTTTTTATTTATTCTTTTTATTAGGAGAAGGCTGGGGGGGGGGGGGGGGCGGGGGCAGTTTTGTCAAGTGTGAAAACGGCGTTTTTGGGGCATTGGAGGCCGTTTTTGAGGTGAAAATGGCTGTTGCTGCAAATGTATAGTATATAATTATGGATGTCATGTTAGCCAACATAGTCAGTTCCATGTTTTCTGTGTTCCTTTATTATTATTATGCTTGAAAAAATAACGTCGCCCTACAAAACCACCGACTTGTAACGACTCATCTAATATATATTGCGGTAATTTGAATCAGGGTGTTTTTTAAAACCTTTTTTAAAATGTGTCGACTGATCCTCTGATTGACCTTAATGTCAAAATCAAATTCAAATTCAAAATCAAAATCTTTTTTTGGTGACAGGGGCTCCGCCCCCGTAACGCCCCCATTCTAAAACCGACTACGCTAAAAACCATACCCTTAAAACCATACGGGTGGGTGTAATGCTAAAGTCAAAACAAGTCGATAGGGTGGTTTTGGTTTTAGCATTTTTACCCCGATAGTATGCCCGCATGTCCCCCGTAAGCGGTCGCCGCTTATGGGGGACCGTAGGGGGCCTTATGTATCGGGGCGTTACGGATGATAAACTATGCTCAAAGTGAGTGAGGATGTACAGTGTACATCCTGCCGTTTGATTGAAAGAGGAAACTTATGAGCCCCGTCCCCAAAAAACAAAGCTAAACTCAATAGATAGATAATTGAGGTTAATGTTAATTACCGCCAGGTTAATAACGCTGCCTCCTTGGAATTACAAAGTGGTAGCCGAGATTCAACTGACTGTGATAAGCGAAGCTGAGGCCTTCATCAACACGGCCATCGGTTTTGCCATAAGAAACGAAATTGTAGCCTTCTTCCGCTTCAATGCCCATAAGCCCTCTATACGAAATCTCAAGGCCATGCCAACGTAGTTTGATAAAGGGGCCAGTAAATAGCCACCTCTCGCGGGCCCAGTCGGCATTGTCACCATACCCACCCAATGGATGATAGGTTTGATACTCATCTCTCGCACGCGTAAGCCAAAAGCCTACGGATCCCCCGTACACTAATTCGATATCGGCAGGCAAATCGTATATCGCGCCAAAATTAAATCCCAATCCTACATTTACATCAAATTTATCACGTTCTACCCTGGCACACGTAAACCGTAACACTGCCATATCTCCCAGTTAAGGAGGGCTAAGGATTTACGGCAGCGAAACGGCTTACTGGCCTTTGATATCAATATTAGAAGCGGAAGCCGAGGCCGACGCTAACTGTTAGGCCATGACCCATTGTAGCTTTCGCACTTGAATCATCATCGTAATCTAGCCAATACATATCATCAATCGCATCTTTGCTAAATTTATTGGCAAAGCGGATATTATAGGCCAATACGGAGCGGAGAAACACATTTTCATTTATAGCGATGTCTGTGTTCGCGCCGATTTTGAGTCCAAATCTGCTTAGATCACCGGCTTTAGGCGCTCCATCTTTCCCATCAAATTTCGCTTCATAATTACCGACTTTAGCCGTTGCCGAAAGCACCATCATGTACTCAATACCAGCTAACGGGGATACGGTTACACTATTATCAAGGATAATCGGATATTTTCCGACCAAGCTAAGATTGAGGGCGGCAAAAGAGATGGTAGATGAAATCCAATAATCCTCTTCTTTTTTGCCATCGAGAAACATTTGTTCTTCTCCGCTGCCGAAAATCAGCCCGATGCCAAGCTCCGCGTAAGTCGCGTCAAGAAACACGTTGAACCAACTGCCGTTCCACGGGGTTTTGATAGCGAAATCAATTCCATCTTCTTTCCCTGATACGCCAAAAAGCCCGGCTCCAAAATCACTTGTGAAACCTCCGTCAAATCCGGCGCTCAATTCAACCGCCGACACCAACGAAAACGCCCCCAACACCAACCCTGCCACCGCACCTGCAATTGCCCTTCTCATAGCTCACTCCTTTCAAGTGAAATTGTTTGAGATTTTTGTTCGTTTATACCCGCTCTAAATGACCTCAAATAGAGCAAGTTTTGATGGAAAAATGATAAGAATTTGTAAAGCTGATAAAAAGGATAAAACACAAATAAAAACGCCCGAATCGCGTGAAAAAACGCGAAGCGGGCGGGAAATAGCTCAAAATTGGAAAGATGTACTTTATCGTGTACTCTATATATAATGTATAGGTATGCTTGAGATGTGTAAGTTGGTTTATATGATAGTATATTATAATACAGGGGGGGGGGGGGGGGGACTTGTCAAGTCGCGAAAGCGGCTTTTGTGGGCAACGAGGGCTGTTCTCTGGGCAAAAGTAGGCATTTGCACAAGTGCGTGATATATAATTATAAGTGACATGCAAGTCAACATTAAGGTAAAATGTTCCATAATCATAGTAATTTGTATTTTCTCATCACCCTTTTTGGGGTTTTGGCGACACTGTTATCGACACCGCTACTCAAAGATAATATATGGTTTCTCGAAAATGCAAAAAAATATTATTTTTTTGCATCCACAGGAATTTCCACCCAATAAAGCCATTTTTTGTTAGCCGATATCGATTATTTTCCGTATTTTTTCGTGACAATTCCCACACGCGCCTCCGGCTTTCGTGAAATTTGTCACGTCTTCAAGCGTTTTCAGCCCGTTTTCATGCACCGCCTTCTCTATTTCCACATCCGTAATATTGAAACAGACGCATACTATATTACCCTCTTTAGCCGTGATTTCCGGCTTTTGCCCGCCCGACTCGTAGTATTTGATTGCCGACTGGAGCGCTTCCTGGCCCATGACGCTGCAGTGCATCTTTTCCCGCGGCAATCCGCCGAGAGCGTCGGCGATGTCCTTGTTGGAGATGTTTTTTGCCTCATCGAGGGTTTTGCCCTTGCAAAGCTCGGTCAACATGCTGGCCGCCGCGATGGCGCTCCCGCAGCCGAACGTCTTGAACTTGATGTCGGCGATCTTTCCATCGTCGTCCAACTTGAACGTCAGCCGCAGCGCGTCGCCGCAGCTAAGGTTGCCGATCTCGCCAAAACCGTCCGGCGCCTCAATTTCCCCCGCGTTCCGAGGGTTCAAATAGTGATCCCTAACGGTATCCGTATAATCCCACATACGTTTTTTTCCTCTTATTAATCCCCCAATTAACTGTTGCGTAACGGTTAATTGGTACTCTAACCGTGACCCGATAAAATAATATACGGCGGTGCAAGCACAATATATTATATTTTTGAAATATCATCAAAAAATCTACGGGGAGGATTGCGGCATGTCGACTAAAATCAGGTGTAAGTACGTATTAATCATTATGATAGCGGCGCTCACCTGCGCCGGTGCGCTTTCATCGGCCGTCGGCAGGGCGCCTACCCCCGTCGAGAGGCACGGTTTTCTGCGCGTCGAGGGAAATAAAATTGTGGATCAGCACGGCGAGCCGGTGCAGCTTCGAGGGATGAGCTTCTTCTGGAGCCAGTGGATGGGGCAGTTCTACAACCGCCGGGTTGTGGATTGGCTCGTAGACGACTGGAAGGTCACCCTTGTGCGGGCGGCTATGGGGGCGAAGCATGACGAGACGCAGAGCGGGTTTATGTATGATTCGCGCGAACGAAAGAAGGTCAAAACAGTGGTAGACGCCGCGATTAGGCGGGGAATTTACGTCATTATCGACTGGCATGATCATCACGCGGAAGACAACGCCGACGCCGCGCAGAGGTTTTTCGAGGACATGGCGCGGACTTACGGTCATCTACCCAATGTCATATATGAAATATACAACGAACCGCTGCAAATTTCGTGGTCGGATATCGTGAAACCCTATTCCGAACGGATCGTAGCCGCGATTAGAGCGATAGACCCGAACAACCTGATAATTCTCGGTACCCCTTGGTGGTGCCAAAGGGTAGACGAGGCGGCGGACGATCCGCTCGACGCGGTGAACGTCGTCTATTCGCTGCATTTTTACGCCGCGTCGCACAAAGACGATATACGTGCCCGGGCGCAATACGCGCTTGATAAGGGAGTTCCGCTCTTCGTATCTGAATGGGGGACGACTTTGGCGACGGGCGACGGTTTTTTGGACAGCGTGGAGACCGACATCTGGCTCGCGTTTATGGACGAACACAAGCTAAGCTGGGCAAACTGGTCAATAGCCGACAAAGCGGAGGCATCGGCGGCGTTGGTCCCCGGGGCAAGCAGAACCGGCAGGTGGAGATACGAAGATCTGACACCGTCAGGACGCTTAATCAGGCGTAAACTACGTGCCTACGCGGGATATGAAGAGAACCTGTTCCCCAGAGAACCAAGAGAATCGAGGGTACGGTTGCAGGCTCGATGAGTTTTTTAACGGTCTATCAATCACTTTCAACATAACACCCCGTGCCGCAAAAATGCGGCTCGGGGTGGCATCGTGAAGGACGTGAGGTTTGCTACGCTACCTCACGGCGCATTGTCATTAATGCAACGCAACGAAAACCCGCTCCACTTGTCCAAATTGATCCGGTACACGATGCTATTGGTCGAGCTCATGTACCGGCTCGGCGTGTAAGTCGCATTAGTCTCCGTGGCGCTCCACCAGAAACCGAGCGCATCGACATTCCAGAAAGTGCCACTGGTGCCGCGGTTGCCGCCAGGCAACGCCGAAAAATCATAATCATCCGTACCATTCCAAAGCGATTCTGTTGCCTTTAATTG
>JAITUP010000002.1 GCA_031286265.1 Chitinispirillales bacterium
AACATGTTACAAATCAACAACTTACTCTAATGGACACCATTAGAAAAATAATACAAACAAAAAATAAATCAGGGAAAACGAAAAAACAAGAAGTCTAATGGAAAATTTGGGTTTAAAAAAATTATATTTGATTTTCCGATGTCCCGATATTTATATTAGATTATAAGTGATATTGCGCTGATTATTCATGAAATTACGTTTGATTCGACCGGCGTGGCGTGGGTTTACGCTGTTCGGAAGAAAGGTGTGATAGCGCGTGGCCGCTAACATAGACGTCGATATGCGCGATGTCAGGATCTTTTCGAAGGATGACTACTATCAGGTCTACCTCGATGAGAAGAAACTGAACCGCGAATTAGAGCTGGAACTCGCTTTCTACCGCTCAGAGCTTGAGAAATTCAAGCACGAGGCGGCAAAGGCCTATGTTCTCTCAAAAGTGAGGCGCGAAGACGACGCGGTGATGTCCGCGCAGGCCAACAAAATCCTCAAAGATCTGCAGGAAGTCAACATCGACCTGCGCCAAAAGGTTCATGAACTCGATAAAGCCAATAAAAGTCTCTATGAATCGTATAAAAGCACAATCAACAGGCTCGTCCTTGCGAGCGAATACAAAGACGACGAAACCGTCAATCACATTCTGCGGATGAGCGCCTACAGCGTCCATATGGCCGAACTTTGCGGATTCGACGACAGCAGGCTCGAGGAAATTGAGTTTGCTTCGCCTATGCACGATATAGGGAAAATCGGAATCAGGGATAGCATAATCTTCAAAGACGGGAAACTCACGGACGAAGAATTTGACGAAATGAAGAAACACTGCGAAATAGGCGCGAATCTACTGAAAAACCCGGATTCTCCGATAGTCGAATGCGCACAGCGCATAGCCATGAGCCATCACGAAAAATGGAACGGAACCGGATATCCGCACGGGCTTAAAGGGGAGGAAATACCGTTAGAAGCGAGAATTGTGGCGTTGTGCGATATGTTTGACGCGCTGACATCAAAACGACCCTACAAAGAGCCGTATCCGATAGATATCGCGTGTGAAATAATCAAAAAAGCACGCGGCGAAGACCTTGATCCAAACTTAGTTGACATATTTTTGGCAAACATAGACGGCTTCATAACCATCAAAAACAGAATCGACGCGACCGAAAGCGAAGAAACGATCAGGGCAAATTTCAAGTGGAGCGAAAGAGACGCGGAGGGCTTACAGCAATGAAAATACTGATGATTGGCGGTACGGGGAATATTTCCTCGGAGGTTACGCCCCTATTGCTTGCCGCCGGGCATGAGGTGACAGTCCTCAACACCGGCAAACGCCCCATCCCGGCCGGATGCAAGCATGTCAAGGCCGACCGGTTCAACCCGCAGGAATTTTCCGAAGCCATGAAAGGCGTTGAAGTTGACGTGGCCATAGACTTTATGGCTTTCACGCCGGACCACTGCCGCGGCGTCTATGAGGCGCTTCGCGGGAAAATTGAGCAATTAATTTTCATTTCGAGCGCAACGGTCTACCAAAAACCGCACGTAAAAATCCCAATAACCGAAGAAACGCCGCGCGGCAACCCGTTTTGGCCCTATGCGCAAGATAAAATCGCGTGCGAAGAATATTTGGAATCTATACAAGGCGGCGATTACCCGGTAACGATAGTGCGCCCGTCGCACACTTTCGGCAAAACATGGATTCCGTCGCCGATCAACGGCTGCGGATTCACGGTGGCTGCGCGGATGCTCAGCGGCAAGCCGTTCATAATACACGACAAAGGCGAGTCGTTATGGACGTTAACCGCGTCTTCCGATTTTGCGAAAGGTTTTGTCGGATTGGTCGGTAATAAAGAAGCTATCGGCGAGGCGTTTCATATTACAAGCGATGAGTCTCTTACATGGAATGAAATATATAAGGAATTGGCAAAGGCTTTAGGCGCAGACAAAGCCAACCCGATATATATTCCCACAGATTTCATCGCCAAGGTTTACCCCGAAGCTTTAGGAAAACTCAAGGGCGACAAGAGTGAAAACGGAGTTTTTGACAATTCCAAAATTAAAAAATTCGTCCCCGGATTCAAGTGTGAGAAAAACTTCGCGGCATCGATTGGTGAGGCAGTGGCTTGGTTTATGGAAGACGGAAAGCGCCGGGAAATCGATTCGGAAGAAGACAAGTTGATTGATACTATTATTGAGGCGTTTGTGAAGTCTAAATAGACCCTGTTTTTCCCCCGTTTTTATATAGAAAATAAAAAACACCTTTTTCATGCTGCCATATTTTATATTTAAGCGCGGTTTTGTTACTAAATCACCATCAAAAAATTTTATGGGAGGGTTCATGAAAAAGCTCTTTTCTGCCGTTTTTGCCGTTCTGTGCACCTTATTTTTTATCCTCGGCTGCGATTCGAGGGCCAAGCTATATGTCTATAACTGGACCGAGTATATCCCCGATGAAGTGATTGAAAAGTTCGAACAACGTTATGGTGTGCGGGTTGTTTACGACATGTATAGCTCCAATGAGGAGATGTACGCGAAGCTCAGGGTCGGAGGCGCCAGATACGATCTCGTATTTCCTTCCGGCGATTTCACATCGATTATGATTGCGGAAGGTATGGTTAAACCACTCGACAAGGAGCGCGTGGCCACGGTCTTTGCCAACCTCGATCCGGCCATTCTCGAGATGGCGCACCATGACCCCGGCTTCAGGTATAGCGTGCCCTACGCGGTAGGCATAGCCGGTGTGGTGATTAATACGCAGAAGATCCCCGAATATGAGGAAAGTTGGCGGTTATTTGAGGACCCCGAATTGAGGGGCCGTATTACGCTGCTTGACGATATGCGCGAAGTTATGGGCGCCGCGCTCAGAACGCTCGGCTATTCCGTGAATTCTGTTGACACAGCCGAGCTTGAGGAAGCGAAGGAGCTGGTTTTGGAATGGCGGAGGAATATTGTGAAATTTGATGCCGAAACATTTGGCAAGGGTTACGCCGCCGGCGAGTTCTGGGCGGTGCACGGGTACGCCGAAAATGTGTTTAAGGAGCTTGAAGACAATCCCATGCTGGAACACACAAAATTTTTCGTTCCCAAAGAGGGCGGGCCCATATATATGGACAACATGCTGATACTGAAAGACACGAGGAATGTTGATTTGGCATACAAGTTCATAAATTTTATTCATGAGCCTGAAATTTATGCGAAAATAATGGATTATTTAGAAATGCCTTCAATCAATATCCCCGCTCGCAAGCACATGACAGAGGCGCCGCTTTATGAGCTTGATGATATATTGGCGAATTCGGAATTTATGAGGGATTTAGGAGAACATTTGGAATTATATAACAGGATTTGGCAGGAAATAAGGGTGGGTAGATAATTTTGATATCCTACTTGTACCGTCCGACGATATTACTCCCATAAATGCAGTCGTCGGGCGGTTGCAGGTACAGATGAATATTTTTTAAAAAGTTTGCTTTTTGATGGAGAACTTTGTATTTTTTATTGATATCTGATGGAAGTATGGCCGAATTTGGAAATCATATCTGTGTTAAAATTTATATAATGCAAGGATAAAAATGGAAGCGATTATTTTAACCTATCAATATTTGCAGGGCGAATTTGTGAAGGCGACACGCCAGTATTTAATAGCAAGCGGAACAATACGCAAATACGATCCAGCTATTATCGCCGTCTTTCTGCTGTTTTCAATTTGCTTTCGTTTCGTTCCTGATTTAAAAATGTTAAGCACTATAATTCTAGTGGCTACAATATTTTTTTCTGCGCTCGTATTTTTTCTATATTTTTGTGCGCCTTTCCTCATGTATAAGAAAAACCCAAAGTATCACGCAGAATACATGCTGACATTTTCAAAAGATAACATAATCTTCAAAACACCAAATATTGATTCAGTCTTACAGTGGGGTATTTACTCTGAACTATGGGAAAGCAACGATTTCTATTTTTTAATTCAAACCCCGCGAATGTATTCGATCGTCCCCAAAAGAGCGTTTAAAAACTCCGCAGACAAGCAAATCTTCGAGGAGATTGCCATGTCAAATATCAAAAAAGCAAAACGAATGTTATAAGTCATGGGGCCTTTTTGACTAAGCACCTTTTTTTGTAAAAAGCAACCCCGTATTTCATAATGTCGGTGTACCCTTCGTCTTCCCATTCGGCGGCGTAGTTATTATTTTCTATTTGTGCTAAGGCCTCCTCGCATGCTTGGGATAATTTCTTAAATTCTTTTGAGAGTTTGAGTTCGAATATGACGGCTTTTTCCGCTCTGCCGTTGACGGAACACAAGACTAAATCGTAGCGCCCGTTGCCGCTTTCTCG
>JAITUP010000066.1 GCA_031286265.1 Chitinispirillales bacterium
TAGGTTTTAGAATGGGGGCGTTACGGGAGATAGACTATGCTCGAAGTGAGTGAGGGTGTACAGTGTACACCCTGCACTATGATTGAGAGAGGGAACTTTGAGCCCCTGTCACCAAAAAAGAATTTGATTTTAAAGATTTTGATTTTAAAGACCTTAAAAGGTTTAAAAGACTTTGATTTTAACGTCAAGGTCAATTGCCGCCGGGTTAATATTTTGCAAGGACCGCCCTATAAACGTCTGTAATTTTCCGCACCTGTTTTTCGATGTCATGCTCCGCCCGCGCGTATTGCGTTCCGCGTTTGCCCATTTCCAATCGTAGCAACGGATTTTCCGCCAGTGTGCAAATGTCTTTCGCGAGCGCGTCAATATCGCGTTCGTTTGACAGCAGCCCGGTTGATCCGTGCGACACGATGTTCGGTATGTCGCAGTGGTTGCTCCCGATCACGGGGATGCCGGCGCATAGGGATTCTATGGTAACGACCGGCGCGCCGCCCTCGGTGTCGCCGTCGGAAGCGTGGACGCTGGGAGTTAGGGTTATGTCGGTTGATTTCAGCAATTTGTGATATTCATCAACTGGCCGCATTCCGTGAAAAACCGCTTTTTGACGGAGGCCGGCATCGCTTAATTTTTTCTCCATCGGCTCGCGATAGATGCCGTCGCCTAATAGATGAAGCTCAAGGTCGGCGTTGGTCATTGATAATGCTTTTATGAACGCTTCAACGGCGTAGGCCGCACCTTTTTTTTCGCGGTTCAGGCCGGTGAATAAAATTCGTACCTTGTCGTCGTTTTTCGTGACGCCGGTATATGCGTCAATCTTCGCGATATCGATTCCTAATTTGATGACATTAATCTTTTCCCGCGGGCATCCAAGTTCAGCCAGCGTTTTCCCCATATGCTCGCCTTCAACAATAAACGCCGCGCTCAATTCAAATACTTTTTTGCACCGATTCCGCCAAAACGGTCTGCGCGGAAGGCTTGTGATATCCTGACCGTAGCAAGTCGTTATAAGCGGTATGTTTAATCGTTTGACAAGATGATAATTGCGCCACGATTCGAGTAAAAAATGTCCGTGCAAAATATCCGGCTTTATTTTTTTGATGACGGTAGAATGCGGTTTGTATGGATATTGCTCGAAGAGTTTGTGGATGAAGCGTTTTGGGATCGACATCAGTCCGGAAGGCTTGCATATAGGATAGACACTGCCGAACGGAAATTGTTCGGGATTCACAAGCCGCTGGCATAAAACCGCCGACTCGCATTCTCTGTTGTAAATCAGTTGATTGTATATCCAGTTTTGTGTTATCGGCAGGTAGTAGCTGACGAAGTGTCCGACTTTCATAATTGCCGTCTCCTGACGACAGGTTTTTCCGGTATGTACGGCGATTGCGCCGCTTTTTCCAGCAGGCTTTTTATTAGTGACATTCCAAGGCGTTTGTGCGAGTTTCTGTCGCGGTTTATTTCTCTCTCTATTGCCACCGCCACATTATCGCTGCTGTTGATAATATCCGCCAGCGCTTTTCTTGACAGCAGGTACCCCACCGGACAATCAAATTTTTCCCCGAGAAGCTCGCGGAATATCCACACCGTTGCGGCTATTTTCTTTTTTATAAAAGGCAGCCTCGGGTATCCCGGAAATTTTGTAACAAAAAGTTCGTGCCTGTTCGTGGCGTATTTTTTTTCGCTTGCCGCCCTCGATCCTTTTATGTATTCGTCGTATAGCCCGTGGTTTTTGAGTTGCGTGATGAGGTTGTCTTCTATTTCGAGCAACTTGAGAACATCGTTTATCGCGTATTCGAGTAGCGTAGGTTTAATGGGGCGGGCGAGCCAGTTGGCTCTTTGAAACCCGTCTTTTTCTTCCTTGTCGATATTGAGATAGTCAACAAGATTAACAGGCATTCCAAGAAGTTTTTGCGCGATGGCGATGTCGTTTACGGGCGTTATAGTGCAACTGAGAACGTTTTGAGTCATAAACATATCGTTGCCGCAGGAGAACATTACCTTTATTATGTCTTGACAAGTGAGAAACTCGCGCAGTGTAGAGTTGTTACCCATCTTAAGGACATCGATTATGGTAGCCTCTTCCCCGTCAAAACACTGGAAGATCGAGATGGAATGATTGTAGTGGAACATTCCCTGATCGCCCTCAAGATCGAGGGCGATTTTACGAATTTCTTTTTCACGTAAGTTATCAACGTATTTTTGTAATTGCTCTTCGGTCGTAATCATCATTATTAATTCCACGATTAAACATCGCGCTGCGCCGCATCAAGACTAATATTTCCTCAATACATCGAGTATCGGGTGATTTATTCTTTCCGGATTATTATATTGCGGCAGATTCTCGTGCAATTTTTCTCCTACGGATATTATTCCGAAGTCCAGGTTTTTATAGTTCCAATACGAAAAGCCGATCTCCATGTCTTTGAGAACGGAGAGCAAGTCGTTGTACCAGCGTAATTGCGCTTGCAGTTCGACCGGCGTATATACCCCGAACTCGTTGCATATTACCTGCACGTTGTATTTTTTCCTGAAAGCGTTGACCGGCTCAAACTCTCTGACAAACTGTTCTCTGTCCCACTTGCCCGCCGAATGCACCAGACCGTATTTGCGTGTGAAACCGGGACCGTAGTCGGACGGATAGTCACGCGGCATAGCCCTTATTTCCGGCTCGCCGATCCATGGCGCGTATTGATGGGTGAAGAGCAGCGGCTCGTAGAAATGGACGCTGTATATCATATTGTCGTCGTCGAACGGCGTAAGCTCGGAAAATGTGGCCGGCCAGTTCCACATGTTGGAGCCGGTGATTATTGTAGACTTTGGAGCGTGTCTGCGGATTTCGCGGCAGAGGCGGTCTTTAATCTTGTTCCAAATTTCCGCCGTGGGGGCGACGGGTTCGTTCAGCGTTTCAAAAATCACGTGATCGTTTTCCCCGTAGCGCTCGGCGAGGTATGCCCAAATTTTTTCTGTTTTCCTGACGTAAGTATCGTCATCCGCAAACAATTTCTGGACCGGTGACTCCGTAGCGTCGGCGAAATCGTGTCCGGGGCATTCGTGCAGATCGAGGGTGAATTTCAAATCGTTTTGCGCCGATAGCTTCACGGCTCTGTCCAAATTGGCAATTCGCGTCTCGATCGGATTTTCATCGTCGTCAAAAAACAGATATGAATCGACAGGAACGCGCACATGGTCAAACCCCCACGATTTCACATTGGCGAAATCGGCGGGACCGATAAACGTTTCCATGTGTTTGTCTATCCCCGGAAATATCTCCGGGTCTTTTTCTTCTATGGCGTCGATCTGAGAAAGCCAACCGCCCATGTTTACACCGCGCATACGTGTGTGTTTCATAAGTCTCAATCCTTAAAATCAAAGCCCTTTTACTAATCCCTCAATTAACTGTCGCGTTGCGCCATCCGGCGCGACATCACCGCTCTAAGTGCGGTTGTCGGGCGGTGTAGCGCAACGGTTAATCGGTATTTTAATATTACATAAACAACACTATTTCCGACGCTGATAAATTTACGTCGCCTACGTTGCTCAGTGATCTGCATTTTTCATCAAACACTTTGTACATCTTTTTGTAGCTTCCGAATTCGCCCGGGATTTCGTTTCTATGCACGTGCCTTTGATTGTGCCAGTCTTTGTTTATCATCACGCCGAGCGCCGGTTTCCCGTTGTTCGTTTTCTTTTCGAGAAACAGCAAGTCGTGATCGTAGCCGCTCACGTTCCGCCACTGGCCTTCTTCGCAGAGAATGGGCGTATCCAGCTTGAGGCTGTTAATCGCGGCTATCCACGCCGTGAGGTCCCACTGCTTATCCGCCATGTCCGCCGGGCGGGAGTTGACCACGTTCACCTGTTTTTTCGCGCCGAACTCATATCCGGTCGTCATCATCAGGCCCTTGGAGAAAACCATAGACAGCACATATCGATTTTTCTGCATGGATAGCGATTGTGGATCGTCCGCGGCGAGCCTTGTCGTGTCGTGCGATTCGGGGAACGATATCGACGGTGCGATATGTCTGAACCGGTCGTGCTGGTCGAGGCACCACGGGCCTTCAAAGTTCCACCACTTACTCGAGTTGAAAAGGTAGTCGAATCCGCACCCCTGTAGCGCGATTGTCTGGTCGACTGTGCAACCGAGGCTTTCGGCTAGAAATTTTGCGTCTTTTGAGCGTTTGCGCGCGTTTTTGATGAGCGGCTCCCAGGCACGTCTCGGGATCTTGTAGGCGGCGTCGCAGCGGAAGCCGTTGATCCCCAAGTCCTGATAGAACGCGACCATACTGTCCCAATACTTCATCATTCCGTCGAAGTCGGGGTTGTGGTCGAATTCGATCTCCGACAGGTCGCCCCATACGGTGATGCTGCCGGGGTTGCCCGGATCAATGGCGAACGGGTGTACGATTTGGCCGTTTCCGTCGCGCTTAAACCAGCTTGGATGCTTGTCAATCAGCCCCGATTCGTTGGCCGTGTGGTTGATGACCAGGTCCATGTATACCTCGATGCCGCAACTTTTGCACTTCTCAACGAATTTTTTGAGCGGCGCGAAATCGTCGGTTTTTGCCTTTGCCGGTAGAAACTCGGCATTGAGCTTGTAGTAGTCCTGCACCGCGTAAAGGCTCTTTGAGCCGCCAACCTCGTGAAACGGGTTCACGTAGACCGCGTTGAACTTCATCGCGGCTATTTTGTCGACAAACGCCGTCCAATCGTCGATTGTCTTGAACAAACGTGGAAAAAGATTGTAGATTACGGGTGGTTTTTCTGTTTTGGAAGCGGCCATTTTTATCGTCCAGTCGATAAAGGGTTAATGGAAAATTACGGCGGCAAGCGGACAGGCCGCCTTCTCGCCATACATACAATATAGTATAAAGCGGGTTGAAATACAGTAATTTAATATTTATTGTAAAAATTTTTAAACCCGGATTGTCCATTAGGGTTAAGATTTTTTTTAAAACCCTTTTTTTAAAATGTGTCGCCTAACCCTCTGACGCCGCTCCGTAATGTTTGGGACAACAAAGGATCGTTTGAATGGGGAGGGCGATGTTCATTCGGGCGTGGTTGGAGGTTAGGTTTTTAAAAGGTTTTGATTTTCATCGATTTTTATATTATATTAAGTTTATAGACACCACCCCAAAGGAAGCTAATTATGAGCGAACGCACCATCATCTCTTTCGACTACGCCATAAAGACCATACTACGCGACAAGGCCAATTTTGACATTCTCGAAGGTTTTTTAAGCGAGCTCCTGAAACGCAAAGTCACCGTCCTCGATATCCTCGAAAGCGAGAGCAACCGACAACTTAAGGGCGGCAAAACCAACCGTGTAGACCTCAAAGCCAAGATCGACAACGGCGAACTCGCCATATTTGAGATCCAATTCGCCGATCAGGTAGACTTTTTTGGTAAGATATTATACTCATCAAGCAAAGCAATCGTGGAACAGATAGGAAAGGGCAAGAAATTCAACATAAAGAAAGT
>JAITUP010000091.1 GCA_031286265.1 Chitinispirillales bacterium
TAAAATCAAAAACAAAACCACACCATAGACTTGTTTTGACTTTAGCATTACACCCGACCGTAGGGTTTTAGGATAAGGGTTTTAGCGTAAGTCGGTTTTAAAATGGGGGCGTTACGGGAGATATACTATGCTCGAAGTGAGGGAGGGTGTACAGTGTACACCCTGCACTATGATTGAAAGAGGGAGCTTTGAGCCCCTGTCACCAAAAAAAGATTTTGATTTTAAAGATTTTGACTTTAATGTTTTGAAGTTGATTTTAACGTTGAGGTTAATTGCCGCCGGGTTAATAGATTGCCGCGCTTCGCTCGCAATGACGGCTTTTGACGCATTTTTACTAGATCTCAGCCTAATGGAAAATTTGGGTTAAAAAAAGTTTTAAAAAAAGGTTTTTAAAAAAACATCCTTTTAATGTATATTACCGAATCATGGCTAAGCTGAATCCCACCCGAACCATACACGTAGGAAGCGTCCCCATCGGCGGAGCGCATCCCATCGTCATTCAGTCGATGACTAATACCAAGACGCATGATATTGACGCGACGCTTGGACAGATTGCGCGGCTTGAGGGGGCGGGATGCGCCGTCGTTCGGCTTGCTGTTCCCGATATGGATGCCGTTAACGCGTTCAGAGCGATTAAGGATAAAACAAAATTGCCGCTTGTGGCCGATATTCATTTTGACTACAAGCTGGCGATTGCGGCGATTGAAGCGGGGGCGGACAAGATTCGCATTAACCCCGGGAACATCGGCGGGGCGGAGCGGGTGAGGGCGGTTATCGACGCGGCGCGGGGGGCGGGTATCCCTATCCGCATAGGGGTGAACGCCGGGTCGCTTGAGAAACATCTGCTCGACAAGCATGGGTCGCCCTCTCCGGCTGCGCTTGCCGAGAGCGCTCTGTCGTGGATAACGTTTTTCGAAAATGAAAATTTCGGCGATACCATCGTTTCCATAAAGGCGAGCGATGTATTGACGACTATTAATGCCTGCCGCGTCCTCGCCGCGCAGACCGATACGCCGCAGCATATCGGCATCACCGAGGCAGGCACGGTGCGCAGCGGGTCAATCCGGTCGGCGGTGGGTATCGGGGTGCTTTTGGCGGATGGCATCGGGAACACGATCCGTGTTTCTTTGGCCGGCGACCCGGTTCAGGAAGTATATGTCGCTAAAGAGATTCTCAAATCTTTAGGGCTTGCCGACGGCCCGACGGTTATTGCCTGTCCGACCTGCGGGCGTGCGGAGGTGGATGTCGCGGGCGTCGCCGAGGAGGTTGAGGCCATGGTATCGGGCATGGATGGCAGCATCAAAATCGCCGTCATGGGCTGTGTCGTCAACGGGCCGGGCGAGGCGCGGGAGGCGGACGTGGGGATTGCGGGGGGGAAAGGGGAGTGGTTGATATTCGTTAAGGGAAAACCACAGAAAAAAGTGCCTGCGAGCAGGGTTTTGGAGGAATTGGCGGAGGAAATCCGTAATTCCTGAATTTTCTTAAAAAAAAAATTGATACACGAACGCGCAAAACGTATTTTCAGTCTGTCTTGGCTCAATACGGTTTTGTATGATTTTTTCATAGAGAGGAGGTTTCGGATGTCGAAGTTTATGAGAGGTATGGTGCGTGTCGCGCTTATTTTGTCCGTTGCTTTATCGTTAGGCCTTGTCGGTTGCGGCGGCAAGAAGACCAACGGCACCGGGCCTACTGGAGGGCGGCAAGATAGAAACCGGGTGTCCGAGGAGGATCAGGCGCGGCTTGAGGAGGCGCGTCGGGCGGCCGAGGCGGCCGAGCAGGAACTTTCCGATTTGCGATTGGAGCGCCAGCAGCTTGAGGGCGAGCAGTAAACGGTCCTTATAGCTGATGAACAATTCAAAAAAAGCTACGCGGGGTTTACGCGCCGTACGCAAGCGTGTGGACTCGCGCGTCAGATCGTGGTTGAATCGCAAGGCGCCGCTGATTATTTTGGCGGCGTTTTCAGTTTGCCTCATCCTGCTCTTCCCATACGACGAGACGGTTCGTAAGTTCGACCTGCCGACAATCGGCATCGCTTCCCAAGAGACGGTCATTGCGCCGTTTACGTTCGCTATCATACGTTCCCCGGAGGAGTTCGAGCGCGAGAGGAGGAGGGCGATGGATCAGGTTCTCCTCGTTATGGACTATGATTTGGCGGTAGGGGAGGAGTCACTGGCGAAGCTCGGCAGACTCTGGGCCGCCGCCGTGGCTATCGGTTCGGACACCGCGGATGCGTTTAGTTGGGCAAACGGGCAGCCCCTTTCGCGGCAATTGTCGGCTAGAGCGACCGAGGTGCTTTTGCGCAGGCCGTCGCTTTTCAACGAAGCCGAAACACATCTCGCTTTCACCATGGAACGCGGCGTATCGGCTACGCTGCTTTTCGCCACAAATGACGAGCTTCAGGAACGGCGCGCGAGGTTCAACACGGCTTTTGAGTCCAATTTGCGCTATCAAAAGAATTTTGTGACTCTTTTGCGCGGCGATACCGAGACCACAGTCGCCGTTTCCGACATTCCGGTCAAAGAAGCCGCCCTTGAGCAAATCGCCGCGCAGATCAGGCGCGAACAGCAGATGGACGATGAAGCCCTTAGCGCCATGTATGAGCTACTGTTTGCCTGCGTGACACCGAACGTTAGAGTGAACAACGTAGTTACCGAAGAACGCCGCGCCGCCGCCGCCGCGGAGGTGCTCGAGACGAGCGGCAAAGTCATCAAAGACACCGAGATTGTCCGTAAACATCAGGAAGTGACCGCCGACGTCGTCCAAAAATTGCACTCGCTCCGTATCGCGATGGATCGCATGGAGGGCGAAGCCGAGCAGCGCCGGGCAAACGCGGGCTACGCCGGACGCATCGCTTTCATTCTGATACTGCTCGTTTTCTTTGCGCTCTACATACACAGGTATAAGCCTACGCTTGCCAAAAGCCCCAAGAAACTTTTGGCGCTCTGTCTCGTCGTCCTTTTGCAGTTTGCGCTGATAAAATTAGGATTACAACTCTTTCCGAGGCTCTTTGAAGCATGGGAGATACCGGCGGCTGTGCCGGAATACCTCATCCCGGTAACGACGGCGGCGCTCCTTTGCACAATCCTGTTCGGTATGCAGGTTAGTATGCTTGTCAGTCTTTTCGTAGGGATATATTTCGGAATAGTAACCGGATTCAACCACTATTTTTTCCTTTATGTGTTTCTTAACTCGTTGGTGGCCGCGTTTTTGAACTATCGGATACGCTACCGTTGGCATTTTTTCAAGGCGATTCCGCCTATGTTCATCACGGCTGCCGCCATCATAGCGGTTTGGCAAATGATGGGATGGCGCTTCGACCATTTCTTCGTCAACGTCGTCTGCGCGTCTGCGGCGATACTGGCATCGGTCTTCGCAACGATGACGCTATCGCCGTTCTTCGAGAAAATTTTTGATATCACTACCGATATGACGCTGATAGAACTTTCGGACATGAATCACCCTATTCTCAAGCGTTTGTCTATTGAGGCCGCCGGGACGTATAACCATAGCGTGTTAGTTGGAAATCTTGCCGAGTCGGCGGCGCAGGCGGTTGGCGCAAACGCGCTCCTTGCGCGGGTGGCATCCTACTATCACGATATAGGAAAAATCGACAAACCCGACTATTTTGTTGAAAACTGTCTTGGCGACAGGAACAGACACAACAAGCTTTCGCCGTCCATGAGCGCGCTCATTATATGCTCGCATGTGAAAGATGGCGTTGATTTAGCTAAAAAACACAAGTTGCCGAAGGCTATCCAGGATATCATAATGCAGCACCATGGCACCACTTCCGTCTCTTTTTTCTACGAAAAAGCGCTCGAACAGGACCCGCATAAGCAGGTTCAGGAGGAGAACTTTCAGTATCCCGGCCCAATGCCGCAAACACGCGAGGCGGCGATCATCATGCTTGCCGACTCGGTGGAGGCCGCGTCGAGAAGCCTTGCGGCGAGTTCGCCCAAACTGTTGCGGGAACTTGTCAAAAAGATAATCCGGGGCAAGTTCACGGCGGGGCAGCTTGACCAGTGCAACTTGACCCTGCGCGACTTGAACGATATTACTGATGGATTCATGCCCATCCTGCAAGGAATATTCCACACAAGGATCGAATACCCGAACAGTAAATAATTTAGTAAAAATTTGTTTTCCGTGCTTTTTTTTATTATATTACGGTATGTGATATGAAAACGGAGGAGGATTAAAAAATGGCAAAACCTAAACCGGCATTTGTTAGAAAGCATTTTTTCATCGACCGTAGCATGCAAATCAGCTATATGGTTTCGTTCCTGATTCCGATGCTGGTTATGTTAGGGTTTATGCTGTTCACGTTTGATTGGGCATCCAAGACGATCATTACGACATCCTCAGACATAATGTGGCGCGAGGTTACCAACGTGGTCACCGTCGAGACATTAGACACGGAGCCCCCATACTCGGTCGAGCAATACGACCGGATCATCAACCAGATTCAAGCCAAGGTGCGTAACTTCAGCAACATCGGCGACGTGCGCGATGAGCTTGCCGGTACGCTCATGAAGATTTTCGGCGTGGGGATTCTGCTCGTGGTGCTGCAGGTAGCCCTGATGACGATCTACTTCTCGCACAAGTTCGCCGGTCCGGTCTACAGATTCGAGAAATCATGCCTGAGCGTCATAAGCGGAAAATATGACGATATGATACGTCTACGCAAAGGCGACCAGATGCTAAACCTTGCGACCCTGCTAAACGAATCGATGAAAGTCAGCGGAGAACGAATCGCGGCCTTGGAAGCGAAAATCGTAGAGTTAGGCGGCACCGTCGATAGCGGCAAGGCGGAAGAGGAAACGGTAAGCTAATACAATATAAATACGGAGATGTTTGTGAAAGACATGTTATTTTCAAGGGCCAATTTTGTCCTCTTCGGACTATGTGCGGTTTTGCTCGTCGCGGGGTATATGCTTCTCTCGCAAGGCCAGGTACCTGTGGCGGAGGGAGACAATCATCTGTCGAGAAGCGTCGCTCCGGCAGTCCTTGTCGCCGTCTACTGCATCCTGATACCGTTCGCGATTCTTTACGGCTACGGCAGGAAAAAAGACACCGACAAGGCGGCGAAAAAAGTCACGCAATAACCTTGCTGACCGGATATTCAATAATCCCGGACGCGCCCGCCCGTTTCAAAAGCGGTATCACGTGTTTCGTTTGACGGAACGGTAAAATCGTTTCGACCGCGTACCATCCGCCCTCCCATAGTTTTGATACCGTGGGGTTGTGCAACGCCGGCAGCACCTTTATCACCTGCTCAAGATTCGCTTCCTCCACGTTGCACTTCAGGCCAACGTAATTTTCAGCATCAAGCGCGCCGAGCAGAAGCATTGTTATGTTTTCGAGTTTTCCGCGCTTTGCCTCGTCCGCCCACGTAGGCTTATTGGCGATGATCACCGTGCAGGTTTCCATCAGCGTATCAATAATCTTCAGGCGGTTCGCCCTCAGCGACGATCCGGTTTCGGTGATATCGACAATCGCGTCGGCTAACCTCGGCGGCTTGACCTCGGTCGCGCCCCATGAAAATTCTACGCTGACATCGATCCCTTTTGCCGCGAAGAAACGCTTTGTCGTCTCCACATGTTCCGTAGCGATGCGTTTGCCCCGCAGATCCTCG
>JAITUP010000181.1 GCA_031286265.1 Chitinispirillales bacterium
ACAGGGTTGCCGGGATATTGGGAAAGGCGCCTGAAGAGATCGCGGCGTTGACATATAATAACGGCGTTAGCCTCTTTGCGCGTGCAGCAGCCTGTCAAACTCCTGTGCCGGCACCGGCGGGCTGAACAGGTAGCCCTGCATTTTTTCGCAGCCGTGTTCCAGCAGATACTGCGCTTGCGTTTCTTTTTCGACGCCTTCGGCGATTACGGAGAGATTCAGTGAGTGGGACATCGCTATTATGGCCTTGACTATCTCGGCGTCGCGAGAGTTTTCGGGGATGTCCATGAGGAATGACCTGTCAATTTTCAGTGTGTCGATCGGGAAGCGTTTTAGATAGCTTAATGACGAGTAGCCCGTGCCGAAATCATCAATGGCTATCCTCACTCCCAAATCTTTCAGGCTGGTCAGCGTCTTTAGCGTGTCTTCAGGATTTTTCATGCTCATTGATTCGGTGATTTCAAGTTCCAGCAGGCTGGGGAGCATCCCGGAATCCCGTAGCGCGCTTTCGACGAGCGGGACGAGGTCTTCCTGTTGGAACTGGTTGGCGGACAGGTTTACGGAAATTATTAGCGGTTCGCCGGTTTTTTGCCATTTTCTCGCCTGTGCGCAAGCCGAGCGCAAAACCCATTCGCCTATTGATAGTATCAGCCCCGTGTCTTCGGCTATAGGGATAAACTGGTTTGGCGGGATCATCCCGTGTTCGGGGTGCCTCCAGCGTATTAGCGCTTCCATGCCTGTAATTTTGCCCGTTTTGATTTCTACCTGCGGCTGGAAGAATGTGGACAGTTCGCCGCGGCCAAGCGCGTTTCGGAGGTCGTTTTCGAGAGTCAGCCGCTCAAGCGCCCGGGCGTTCATGCTCGGTTTATAGTGTTGATAATTGTTGAGCCCCACCTCCCGCGCGCGGTGCATCGCGGTTTCGGCGTTTTGGAGTATCGGCACCTTGCCGTCGCCATCGATCGGGAATATGCTTATGCCGATGCACACGGAAGTGTGGATATCGTGCCCGCTCACCTTTATCACCCCGGCGCAGGCGTTCAGGATGCGCTTGGCCACTTTGCTCGCGTCTTCCTGATGCGCGACCTCCTCGAGGATGATGGCGAATTCGTCGTCGCCCGACCTGAACACGACGTCCACGTCCCTGACGCAGGTGATCAGGCGGTCGGCCATAAGCTGCAGGAGCGCGTCGCCTATCTCGTAGCCGAACGTGTCGTTGATTAGCTTGAAGCGGTCGATATCGAGAAGCAGGAGCGCCATGAGTTCGTTATTGCGCCGCGCGTGGTTAATCATAAATTCGAGCCTGTCCTGCAGAAGCAAGCGGTTCGGTAGCATTGTCAGCGAGTCGTAGTAGTGCTTGTTGAGCGATTGCGACATCTGGTTCGCGGCGTCTATGACCGTGCCGACGTAGTGGGTAATCTCCCCTTTTCCGTTTTTATGGGAGCTTATGGAGAGCCACTCGCGCAATACTTCGCCGTCGCCGCGTTTGTTCAGGATTTCGCCCCTGTAGCTGCCCCTGCGCTTCAGCGTGCGGAACAACGCGTGGAACGAATCCTCGTCCTGCCCGCCCGACTTGAGTATGGCCGGTATTTTGCCGATGGCTTGCGATTCACAGATGTCAAATTTGTGGAGATAGCCCGGATTGGCCGTGAGCATCCTGCCCTTGGGGTCGGTGATGAATATTGCCTCACTGGCGTTAGTAAAGAAGATATCATAAAACGCGCACTTGGCGGAGTGGATGTCGTTTTCGGCCATTTTATTTGAGTTGTTCATATATGTTATTTATTATCCGGGGGCAGCGGTTATCCCTATCCTTATCCTTTTACTAAAAACATCCATCACCTTAATCTTTAATATAATATCATTAGACGGGTAAAATGCAACA
This sequence comes from Chitinispirillales bacterium, assembly GCA_031286265.1. GTDB lineage: Bacteria > Fibrobacterota > Chitinivibrionia > Chitinivibrionales > Chitinispirillaceae > GUT77. The sequence continues at coordinate 1,880 of JAITUP010000181.1, forward strand.
ATATCTTTTAAAATCTTTTAAAACCAATAAAACCATAAAACCTTAAAGTCAAAATCATTTTTTTAAAATGAAAAGAATAATCAGGTATTAGCGGGCAATATCCTCACATGGGGCGGTACCACCGCCCCCTCTTCCGAGGAAGTGATGTTGTTATGAAGCAGCGTGTGGCACGGCTTCCGGTTAGTGTCGGAGTTTTGTCCCAAGATTGGGTGGCACGTTATGTGGTTGGTGTTGGTTTTTCACCCCGGGGGGGTGAATCTATCGGTAGAAAACGAAACGCATGCTCATATGATTTTTTTGGCACCCCAGAGGGGTGCCCCTATCGGTAAGAAATGCCACAACATGATTTTTTTTTCACCCCGGAGGGGTGGAATATCGGTAGCGGCGGGTTGGCGGACCCAACGGGGACGCCTACCCGCCGTTGACGCGCGACCAACGATTTTCGCACCCCGGAGGGGTGCAACTATCGGTAGAAAACGAAACGTATATACCCACATGATTTTTTGCACAACCACAGGGGCAAAGCATCCGGTGGGGATACATATTATAAAAAATGATTTTGACTTTTTTATTTTATGTTTTGCATTTGCAAAATACCATAATGTATTTTGTTTGAACGCTTTTTCGCAGTCAGGAAAGATAACAGGAAAATCAATTTTATCATGGAACAGTTCATGTTGGGTAATTCGATGTTTGTAATTATATATGGCATATCTATGGCAATGACTATTTTTGCCATAAAAACGGTATTCCCGCTTCAAAAACGCGATTTTTGCCACTTGACAAAATTGATCCCCCCCCCCCCCTTTCAATCAAAGCAGACAGAAAGTGAGGGAAGGAGGGATGATGATGATGATAACTGAAGCAGTAAACTGGAACAATCTCAAAATAATTCAGAAAATGTCTGAGCAAAATACCTGGAACACATGACACAGAGAAACTACAGAAAACAGCCACAGTCGGCA
>JAITUP010000248.1 GCA_031286265.1 Chitinispirillales bacterium
CTAAAGGAACCCATAACAGACACGATGAAGCGGCTTAGAGTACGCCTTCGAGGCTACAGCAATTACTTCGGTATTAACGGTAACAGTCACCGGTTGTGGAATTTTTACTACTATGTGAAATGTACGTTGTACCGTATGTTAAATCGTCGCGGCCAAAAAAGCAAGTTCAACCGAGCCAAGTGTCTTCGTATATGGGACTATTATATCAAGAAGCCCCAAGTAACCGTTGCAATCTGGAACTGGAGACCGATGTAGACTTGAAGAGCCGTGTGCGTTAGTAGCGCATGCACGGTTCTGTGAGGGGCGGACGGCGAAAGCCGCTCCGCCTACTCGGCTGAAGAGACGTGCGATAGCGTAGCCATCGCGCATACTTCCACGTATTATTAAAAATGTATTTTTGCTGTTTTTTATTTGTATATCTCATATTTTTATATTATATTGTATATTATGAAGCACTACTTTTCAACTTTCGATAATATTGTCTTAACTCACTCCGACATGGAATACGGGGATGGAGGGCGGAAAGTCAGGGTGTATTTTGAGCGGCCGGGTAAGGATACCGGCAGCACGGAATTTGATTTTGCTGAAGGCGATATACCGAGTTTTGAATTTCGCAAGTCGTATGGTTTCAGCCAAAGTGAACTTTTGCGCCTGCAAAGATACCTCCGCAACAACTCATTTCTAATTTGGGAATACGCCCAAAATGGCGGGGGCCAAAAATGCCTCGCGTCTTAGTTGACTACCTTGGATTAGTGTTTTATTTTTGGTCGAACGAATTTTCCGGGAACAAACTTGAACCAATACATGTCCATGTTTCACGCGGCAAACAGGAAGAAAACGCAACCAAGATATGGATAAAGCAAAATGGAACTTTGGAAGTAGCCAACAATAACAGCAAACTAACCGCAAAAGAACTCTCAAGAGCGTTGGAATATATAGACGCAAACAAAAACGATATTATCGCGCTGTGGTATCAGTATTTTGGAATATTGTAAACATCATTTTTTTACAGAGGATTTGTGTTATGGGTAGACTCGTTGGTAACGTTGGGCGCTTGTTTTTTGGCATTGTGATGATCGGGGCGTTTTCTTTGGCGTTTGGCGATGCCGGTGCTTTTACCGATCCGCGTGATGGGCAAACATACCGTACAGTTAGGATTGGCGACCTGACTTGGATGGCTCAAAATCTCAACTTCACGACAGACGATAGCTGGTGTTATGGTGATGACGCTTCCAATTGTGAGAGATACGGCAGGTTGTATACTTGGGATGCCGCTATGACCGCTTGTCCGGCCGGTTGGCGTTTGCCTACGGGTGATGATCTGAATAATTTACTTAAGGCTGCCGGCGGTATCGGTTGGCGTTTTGATGGGGATCAGGAGAACATAGATTATTTGTTTGCGGCCGCGGTTGCCAGCGGTGATATAGCCGCTACAAGGCTTAAATCAAGATCGCCTGATTGGGATGGTACCGACGATCTTGGCTTTTCGGCTTTGCCCGGCGGCTCCCACAGCGGTGACAACTTCAACGATATCGGCGAAAGAGGCGTTTGGTGGAATGCCTCGGAGCTAAACAGGTTTGACGCTTGGTACTGGGACATGTCCTCTAGCAATCTCGTGAGCTCGGATTATGGCGACAAGAGCTGTGGGTTTTCTGTGCGTTGCGTTCGGGAATAACAGTACAGGAAATGGTATGACACATATCAATCTTTTTAAATTTCAATAAAAACATGTCTTATTATTTTGGCTATTTCAATGTTATAGCAGTTCCACTTTAAGATAGTACCTGCATCGCCCGACAACTGCACGCTACTCCGTGATGTCGCCAGACAACGCGGATATAATTTTAACCCAAATTTTCCATTAGATTTTCTTGTTGTTTTGGGCTTTCAGTTCGGATTTAAGACTTTTTCAGCGGATTTTCATTTTATCAAATACGCCATCAGCACATTCCCGCGCCGGATATACAGTACGCCGTCGTGTATTACAGGATGCGCCCAATGTTGACGTGTCCCCAATGTTATTTCAAAACTGCTTACCATTTCAAATCTGTCGGGATTGGGTCTAACCAATGCCATTTCGCCGTTGTCGCTGTAAACATACAACATTCCGTCTGCCGCTATAATGGCGCTTGGCGCAAGTTGATCTACCCGCCACTTTATTTCTCCCGTATGCCAATCTATGCAGGCAAAGCCTTTGTTATTATGTCCCGAAGTAAAAAGATAATCACCCATCTTCACAACTCCGCCTATCTGATTATCTACATTATTGTGCCAAAGCAATTCCGAGCCTCTTCCGTCGTTTGTAATGCGGTATAGCCATGCTCCGCCGCCGTATCCCGTAATTGATAAAATCTTGCCGTTGTAGTATAGGGGGGTGTTGGGGTGGATGCTATTTCCGCTTGGCTGAGGATGCACCCAAAGCACATCGCCGTTATCCGCGTTGAACGCGACGATTTCCTGTTTGGTATTGGTAACAATGATCGGTATGGAATAGCCGGTGATAAATTGCGGCGAACAGTAGGCCGTTGTCGTGCCTGCGCCCCGCGACGACCATATCAGTTCCCCAGTATGTTTGTTCAATGCGACCATATTGTGAGTTTCGCCGCCCGGAGTGATAAATATCTTATCGTCAACAATCAAAGGCGATTCGGTTAAACCCCAGATAATATTTCGACCGCCAAACTCTGTAATCACATCTACTTTCCAAATTTCATTCAGCGTCTCTTCATCCAAGCAATACGATGTGCCCGTACCGCTGAATACATATAGTTTGCCGTCGTTTACAGCAATTGTGGAACGCGGCCCCGGATAATTTCTTCTCCATTCTTGACCTACTACCCGCCTATTTAGAAACTTACCGTTGAGATCAAACACAAAAAGAACAAGATCGTTGTTGTTGAGCCCCCCAATATATATCTTCCCATTGGCGATGGCGGGGGAGGTGTACCCGTCGCCCAATCCTTCGACATGCCATAGTAGTTGCGGCCCGCCGGCGGGCCATTCTTTAAGCAACCCGGTTTCATGGTATATCCCATCCCGATTTACGCCCCGCCATTGCGACATTGTATTTTGTGTACCGTTAGTCGTTCGGCTACCCTCAAATACGGTAGCGGTAACGGGAACATCTACCGCCTTGAAATCGTGGCGGCTAATACTGCGCCAAAACAACAAGCCCGCAATGCAGATAATCCCCCCTAGTATCAATAGTGATATGAGGATTATTTTTTTGGCTTTTTTCATTTTTTATTTCTCCGTTCTTATTTTAGATTGTGAAGTAATTCCACCTCACATTTTCTTGATAGTCCCGCCCTGTCTTTTAAGGCGGATCTTGGCTCTCACCTACAAAGATAATATTTGTACATGATGAAGTCAATGTTTTTTTTTATGTTTTTGTTCACTACCGTCCCATAGCATTTTTTTAATTTTAAAAACTATTTTTTAAAAACCTTTTTTTAAAAAATGTGTCGCCTATCCCCCTGATGCCGCTCCGTAATGTTTGGGACAACAAAGGGTCGTTTGAACGGAAAGGGCGATGTTCATTCTTACGTAGGTGGTTTGTGTGAACCGACTGGTGATCTTAACCGTCCTGTTGAGCGTGTTAGTTGGAATGATATTGTTAATGATTTTATTCCAGCTTTGAATACTTTGACCGGCCGTACCTTTCGTTTGCCTACTGAGGCAGAGTGGGAATTTGCTGCTCGTGGCGGTAATGTTAGTGATGGGTTTATGTTTTCTGGTAGTAATAGTATTGATGATGTTGCCTGGTATACTGGTAATAGTGGTTCTACTACTCATGCCGTTGGTGGTAAGGATCCTAATGAGTTAGGTCTTTTTGATATGAGTGGTAATGTTTGGGAGTGGGTTAGTGATTCGTGGAGCAGTACAGCTTATGCTGGTCGTGGAGATGGTGTGACAGATCCTACGGGTCCTGCTATGGGCTCCTACCGCGTTTTCCGCGGGGGCAGTTGGGGCTCCAACGCGGGGGCCTGCCGAGTGTCCTATCGCCACGGCTACGTCCCGGACTTTCGCAGCATCGGCATAGGCTTCCGCCTTGTTCTTTCCCCTTAAGTTCACCATGAGCTTACGGGGTTAGCGGGTTGCTGGCTAAGCGGCATTAGCGTAGCAAAGCCGCCATCCCGACTCGCGTTTTTTTGCGATAAAAAACAAAAAAATGCTATCTCCCCTTGCTTTTCGTTTTCCGATATTATATTGTATATTATGAGGCACTATTTTTCAACTTTCGATATAAATAAAGCCTAAAATGAAAAATTTGGGTTAAAAATTTGTTCTTCGTGATGCTCATGATCTATATTATCGGCATACATCAATCATAAGGTCCACTTTTTTACAGAGAGTTAGTGTTATGGGTAGGCCCGTTGGTAGGCGTTGGGCGTTTGTTTTTTGCATTGTGGTGGTTGGTACGTTTTTAGTGGGTTGCGGCAGTGGCTGTGACAGCGCTACTACGTTTCGGCTTAGAATTGAGGCCGGGCGCGGTGGGACGGTGTCGCCAACCGGAACTACAAGGCATAATCTTGGTACCAGGATTACGGTGGTTGCGATACCGAACGAAGGTTACATATTCACAGGCTGGTCCGGTGCGTCGGATGCGAGAACTTCATCAGTAAGAATCATAATGAATAGTAATCAGACGTTGACCGCTAATTTTGAGAGATTTACTCCAACTTTTACTGATTCAAGAGATGGAAAAATTTATCGCAGAGTTAGGATCGGTAATTTGATTTGGATGGCCGAGAACTTGAATTACGGCACAGATAATTCTTGGTGTTATGATAATAACGAGAGTAACTGTCAGAAGTTTGGTAGGCTGTATACTTGGAATGCTGCTATGGTGGCTTGTCCAGTTGGTTGGCGCTTGCCTAGTTATGACGATTGGCATTATTTGGTTAGAATGGCAGGTGGTGGTTTTGCCGGTATGAAGCTTAAATCAAAGCCACCTGATTGGGATGGTACAGATGACTTTGGCTTTTCGGCTTTGCCCGCTGGTTTCCGCGACACAAGTGGCGGCTTCTGGGATGTTGGCACGAACGGCCACTGGTGGAGCGCCACGGAGGACGGTACGGCTAATGCGCGGAATCGGGGCATGAGCTCAATCAACAGCGGCGTGGGCTTATATTGGTTCTGGAATAAGAGGGTTGGGCTTTCATTGCGTTGCGTTGTGAAAAGTGAGTGAGGATGTACAGTGTACATTCTGCCATTTGATTGAAAGAGGGAACTTATGAGCCCCGTCCCCAAAAAAAGTTTTTGACTTTATGGTTTAATGATTTTAAGAAATGCAAAAAATGTGTGAACCGACTTATTTTTTTTAGAATAAAAAAGGCTATTTAGAGGCGATTAAGAACGGTTGAAGGCAAAAAAGAGCGAGCTATGGGACAGTAGTGATCATGAATATAATAAAAAATAATGTGAGAAAATGTTTTTTAAAAATTTGCTCTTCGTGATGTCCATAATTTATATTAGCGTACATCAATCATACAAACGCGAAACGGGGGTTTACTTAAGTGGGGAAGTTTGCGCTGTTTTTGTTAACGTTTTGGATCGCGGCGATTTTTGCAGACGATTATTTTGCTTCAGAGTTTGAGCCAGATGTTGACTCCGAACCGATTGCCGAGGTTGAATCTGCTGTTGATTCCGAGTCATTTACTGAGCCTGAACTGTTCTATGACCCTGAATCAGCTGTCGAATCCGGCGAGCCTGTAGCCATACCCGAACCGACGGCTGGTCCGACTTTTACCACCGAGACAGTCCGGTCGCTACTGCTGTCTGTTATTTTTGAGGCGGATAGCACGGCGCTAACACCGGCTTCATCCGCAGAACTTGATAGCATTACCGCTTTGTCTATGCTGGATAACCCGCTTCATCGCTACGAGGTTCACGGGCACTCCTGTGTTGACGCCGAAGGACGCAATCTCACTATGCGCTATAGCATTCAGCGGGTTGAGGCCATGATGAATTTTCTGTTGACGAACGGAGTATCCGCAAGAAATATCGTCACAATTGTTCATGGGGCGGGACAGTTTGATGAAACCGACGGCCTTTCGATTGGTGAAGTGTGTGTGCACGACAGGCGGGTAGACATTATGCTGATGGAAACGCGCCACATAGAAGTAGAGCCGGAACCTGAGCCCATACCTGAACCGGAACCCGAACCAATAGTCATCTACGAGCCCGAACCGACACCCGAGCCGATTATCCTGCCGCCATCCCTCGAATCACTCGCGCTTGAGCAGGGCAAAATGGCCGTGGCGATCTACATGGCCGGCGAGGAACCCGCGGAAGCCCGCGGCGTACACAATATTTTGGGTGGCGAACTCGCAAGAATTTTAAGCGAGAGCGAGAGTTATTTAGCCGTAGACCGCACAGAAGCGATACTTGAACAGTTAGCCCGTGAACACATCTACCAACGAAGCGGAGCGGTAGATGACGACCAGATAAAAGCGTTGGGGCAGCAACTCGGCGTGCAATATTTGTGCATATCCAACATAAGCGCCGTCGGCAGACGCTTCTATTTAGACACACGGTTGGTTGATGTCGTTACCGCGGAGATCATCCGTTCTGTTACCGCGACCAGCCGCCTAAACAACGCCAACGAGATGACCCGTGTCGCGCGGAACATAGCTCTCGAACTCTTAGAAGCCGAGCGGACAAGGGAACAGCGTCTGCGCCGAAAAAGAATCTTCCGCTACACGGCCATCGGTCTCGATATTTTGGGAGCCGGTGCGCTTGTGTACGGATATTACGAAAATAACAACGTAGTCAATCAAGTTAACGATAAGGAAAGCGGCGATGGCGATGAAGCTGGAAGGGCGGCGACAAGACGTAACGTCGCCTACATCGTAGGCGGAACGCTGTTAGCGACTGGGGTGTCGTTTCATATTTTGTTTTGAAGGGTTTTGATTTTAGCATTACACCCGCCCGTATGGTTTTAAGGATACGGGTTTTAGCGTAGGTCGGTTTTAGAATGGGGGCGTTACGGGGGCGGAGCCCCTGTCCCCAAAAAAAGATTTTAAAGATTTTGATTTTAATGTTTTGAAGTTGATTTTAAAGATGTTGACTTTAAGGAGCATAAAATGACAGGACTAAAAAAAATCACGTACAAATCAATCGGGTTGTTAATTTGCTTTTTCACAGCTTCCCTCCTCCTCACCTGTGAAAAGATTCCCGACTTCTGCGGCGATCCGGGATCGTGGTACGACCCCGAGTTCCAATTCTGCCGTAGCGGTAGACCGTTTTATCTCTGCGCCGGCAAGGAATTCGACCCGCGCATCCAAGGCTGCGACCCTGAAAAAAACGATGTCGGAACATTATGCTTAGGCGATACCTTCGTCCCCGTAGGCACCCCGTGCAACGGGTTTACCCTGTCGATAGCCGCGGCCCCGCCGGAGGGCGGCAGCGTTACGGTAATCCGCACTTCGCCTGAAGGCCAAAATTTTGACGCCGATGAATTAGTCGCACTGAACGCGATCGCGGCGGAAGGTTATGAGTTCGCAGGATGGGCGGGAGCGGAAACGTCGATGTCGTCTAATATAACCTTTAGAATGGACAGCAACAGGCCGTTAGTCGCCATGTTTGAACCAATCAGCGAAAACGACGAACACCGGCTTGCTACCACCGCGTTTCCCGCACACGGCGGCACGATAACCCGTAACCCCGACGCGCCGCACTACAACACTGGAACATCTGTAACCGTAACCGCCACAAAGGCGGCGGGTTTTGCGTTCTCCGGCTGGTCTGGAGCGTCAACGTCTACAGATTCCACTATAACCGTTACTGTAGACGAGGGCAAAACACTGGTCGCCATGTTCACGCCGGTCGAATACACGCTTACCGTCAACTCAAATCCCGAAATCGGCGGCACGGTGTTTGTCAACGGTACCGCGCTTGCCGGAGCCTCGCGTCAGGATGCCGGGAGGGTTGAGGTGCTGGCGCAACCTGCGGACGGGTATGTTTTTGTTAATTGGTCTGGGGCGAGGACGGGGACGGATAATCCTGTAACAATTGATAACATAACAAGCAACGACTACACGCTAACCGCAAACTTTGAGCGACGGGCGGGGCAGTATACGCTTGTCGTCTCCGCTAGTGACGGCGGTACCGCTACCGGTAGCGGAACATTCCCGCAAGGGGCAAACGCTCCGATAACCGCAACGGTAACCGATCATGGATGTACATTTACCGGCTGGGTAGGCGCCGGAATCGCCAATTCAAATGCCGCCAATACTACTATACTAATGGATAGAAATAGAACAGTCATCGCCAACTTCCATTGTGAGGAAATAGTTGAACCCGACCCCATAAGGCATACGCTCACGACCGGCGTGTCACCAGAAGGCAGCGGCACAGTGAATCCGGTGGGAACCACAACGCACAATGTCGCAACACAAGTTACCATAACCGCTACGCCCGGGGATGGTTATGTTTTTGCAGGATGGTCTGTCGCTACGCTTCCCGCAATTTCGCCTATAACTATTGCCATAGTAAACGATACGGCGATAACCGCTATCTTTGAGCCGATTCCACCCAACCACTATGCGCTGACAGTTGAGAGAAATCCCGTAGCCGGAGGCACCGTGACACGCACTCCGAATTTGACAAGCTACGAACACGGTGCCACCGTCACAGTAACGGCAACACCCGCAACCGGATATAGATTTACCGGATGGTCGGGAGCGGTAACTTCTGCAGATACATCGATAACCATTACCATAGATGATTATATGGCGCTGACAGCCACATTTGAATTGCTAACATATACGCTTGCAACTGACGTAACACCAGCGGATGGTGGTAGCGTTATACGCAACCCTAACAATTCAACCGGATATCCCAACGGAACATATACCCACGGCGCAACGGTTTTTGTTACAGCAAGGGCAAGCGCAGGCTACATGTTCACAGGCTGGTCGGATGCATCATTGCTTGCAGATACATTAATAAGTATCACGATGACAGATGATCTGGAATTGACGGCGATATTCGAACTGATCCCACCTAACCACTATACGCTAACGACCGAAAGAAACCCCGTAGCCGGAGGCACCGTGACACGCACTCCGAATTTAACAAGTTATCAAGAGGGCGCAGAAGTCATCATAACAGCTACACCGAATACGGGCTACCGATTTACGGGATGGACTGGAGCTATGGCTTCTACAGATTCGAGCATTACCGTTACTATGAATAACGATATGACGCTAACCGCCTCGTTTGAATTGCTAACGTATACACTTACGACTGACATAACTCCCGCGGGTGGCGGCAGCGTGATACGTAACCCAAATCAAACAAACTACAATCACGGAACGACGGTCACCATTACGGCAAGACCGAATGCAAGCTACCGGTTTATAGGTTGGTCGGGCGCATCGTCGTCTACAGATACTTCAGTAACGATTACGATGACGGGGGTTCGAGAATTGACGGCGATGTTTGAAGAAGAGATTATTACGCATACGCTCACCGTCACCGCAAGCCCTACGTCCTGTGCTACCGCCTTGACCGGCGGCGGTTCGCATAACGCTGGGGCGAACGCTTCCATATCTGCTACCGCGGCGGCGAGTTGTACGTTTACCGGGTGGACAGGGGCGGGTATTACCGATGTAAGTTCCGCGAGTACTACCGTGTTGATGGATGCGAATAAGACTGTTACTGCTAATTTTACTCAACAGCAGGATACTAGTGGTGGTGATGATATTACGATTACTGTTAACGATGTTTCTTTTGATATGGTTTTTGTTGATGGTGGCACGTTTACTATGGGTTGTGTTGATGGTCGTGACAACAATGTTGATTTGTCTTGTTATGACTGGGAGAGTCCTTCTCATCAGGTAA
>JAITUP010000041.1 GCA_031286265.1 Chitinispirillales bacterium
TGGGGGACCGCAGGGGGCCTTATGTATCGGGGCGTTACGGATGATAAACTATGCGCGAAGTGAGTGAGGATGTACAGTGTACATCCTGCCATTTGATTGAAAGAGGGAACTTATGAGCCTCGTCCCCAAAAAACGAAGCCAAACTCAATAGATAATTGAGGTTATAGCTCCTATTACGTAAAACATGGAAAAGTTAGGGGTTAATTACCGCTGGGTTAATAGCTATAAAAAATCGGTTTACTCTTGATTTCTTCATTGCCTGGATATAGATTATACAGAATAGAGTCGGTGAAAAAAACGCGCTGTTTTAGACGCCGGCCAATTTGATCTTGATGTAAGGAAGACCATGATACGCGAACTTCGCATAAAAAATCTTGCGCTTATCGAAAATTTGACGCTGGAATTTAATGACGGATTCACCGTTTTTACGGGCGAAACCGGAGCCGGCAAATCCATACTTATCGGTGCGATAGGCCTGCTGCTCGGTGAACGGGCGTCGTCGGAAATGATACGGAGCAGGTGCGGTGAAGCGGAGGTCAGCGGGTGTTTTGAGATTGAGAAGATACGGGGAAAATTGCGAGGGGCGCTGAACGAAACCGGGATCGACGCGGACGACGGCAGTCTCATCATCAGACGAATAATCTCCAAAACAGGCAAAAACAGGATTCACGTCAATCAGGTTCCACTGCCGCTGTCATCGCTAAAAAGCCTTGGCGAGCTACTAATCGATCTGCACGGACAGCACGAGCATCAATCGCTGCTCAACGAAGACACTCACGTCGAGATTGTCGACGCGATGCCGGAAACGATGTCGGCGCGTGAAAGATATACGCTGTCGTATAATACGTACGTCTCCTTACGTCAACAACTGCACGACGCGCAGAAAGCCGCGCGTGAACTGGCGGATAAAAAAGAGGTTCTCGAATTTCAACACAAGGAATTGAGCGCTCTTAACCCTCAAAAAGACGAAGAAACAACGCTCGAACAGGAGCTTGCTCACCTGTCTTCATCGGCCCAGCGCGTGGAGTGCGCTAAGGATATTTTAGCATTAATGGATTCCGCGGACGCCGGCGAATCGCTGCAGAAGAAATTGACGCAAATCAAACGTAAATTAGAAACATTAAGCAAATATGACCCGTCTGTCGCCATCTACATGGACGACATGGAGAACGTCATTTCCGCTTGCTCCGAGCTTGACTTGTTTTGCAGCGAATATTTAGAAAAAAACGACGGCGACAACTGTCAAAACAGGATAGAAACAATCAATTCGCGTCTCGCGAAAATCCAGCGGCTCAAAAAGAAATATGCGTGCGGTCTTGATGAGCTTATCGACAAGAAACAGCAGCTTGCCAAAAATCTGTCGCTATTGGAAAACTCCGATTCCGACATTTTGCAGCTACAGAATTTTTTCGAAAAAGCGCGCCAAATCTGTATAGATTCCGCGTCGGCCCTAACCGAGTCGCGAAAATCGGCCCTTGCGAAATTTGACTCGGAAGTAACGCGCCGCATGAAGCAGCTCGGTTTCACCGGCGGCGAATGGCGAACCGAACTCCGCCCGCTGAACGAACCGGGGACACACGGGATGGAGGACATACGCTTCTTGGTGAAAACGAATCAGGGCGAGCCGTTTTTAGCGTTAGCCAAAACCGCGTCAGGAGGCGAAATATCGCGGCTGATGTTGGCTATAAAATCAATCCTCGCGGAACAGGACGAAATCCCGGTGCTGATATTTGACGAGATCGACACCGGAATAGGCGGAGTGCTGGCGGGCGAGGTGTCGAAAGCGCTGTATTCGCTATCATCGACGCATCAAGTACTATGCATATCCCACCTGCATCAAATAGCTTCAACCGCCAATCATCATTACCTCGTCGCCAAAAGAACCGTGGGCGACAGGACAATCACCGAAGTCCATCAATTAGACGACAAGCAGAGAACCGCGGAAATCGCGAGGATGCTCGGCGGCGAGACGCAAATCAGTATGCAACACGCGGAACAACTGCTGCGTGAGAATCGGCAAATGTAATTTTAGAGGCGATTTGTGACCGCCTCTAAATAACGTCAGGCTTCCGCTCCGGCAACGGATTCGATTGCGGCTTCTACGTCGGACGGCGCGTAAACTATGCGGTCTTGCTCGTGCGGGTTACGGCCTACGATGCCGCCGAAGTTTTCTTCCGCGTTGTAGAAAACCGCGGGCTTGCTCTCAAATTTCGAGCTAATGCCGAAGTATTCGTATATGCACCTGCCTTTTTTCCATGTTTCCATATCAATATATATGGAAGCGTACTTGCCCGCGTCAACGGCGGCCAGGAATTCGTTTGACGTGGTGCATATTGTCGCGTCAATCTGTTTCTGTGAAAACGCTTCACGGACAGAATCGGCCCGCTTGCGGACACCGCCGTCTAATACTATAACCTTCATTTCATCCTCCCGTAATATTTAAAATGTCAATTAACAGTTGTGTCACACCGTTCGACGGTTGTCATTATTGCCCCGCGTTCAACGCCGCCAGCAGGTTTTCGGCCCTCTGGTGGAACGTACTCGCCAGCGTGTCGGCGATCAGCTCGCGGCTGTAGGCCATGGTAGCGCTTGGGTTACTGTCTTTGTTTAACAGCGCGAGCCTCCAGCGTATGGCGGGATGGCGGTGCGCCATGTTTCTGTCTCTCAGCGCCCTTTCGAGGTGCCGGATGGCATTGGCTATATCGCCTTTCTTCTCATAGGCGGTGGCCAATCCCTCATTGGCTTGCCCTCTCACAAAGCCGATGTCTCCCCCGCTCAGCGCCATCTCAAACCAAACAATCGCCTGATCGGCGTCCTGGCGCTGCTGGAGGTATATGCTCCCCGCCATGAACGCGCTCATGGCGCCGATGGGGGTATTCCGGTAACTGTTGGCCGCCTTGCTGAACGCGTCGAGCGCGTCGTCGAAGCGATCGGCGTTGTAGTCGAGCACGCCGACGCCGAAAATTTCCTGAGCCCGGCTGATGCTCGCCTCCCTCATGCGGCTGTATGTGAACGCCCCTATGATGACGACGGCCACCGCCGCGACACATACCAAGAGGATCGTGCCGTTTTTCGACATGTACGCTTTTGCCTTGATGAGGCCGCCAATTAGCGGGTCGTCGCCCACCGGCTGGCTGTTTTTCTTCTTCTTGATGTCCAAAACTTACCCCTCCTAAACGCGATATTTTTACAATGTGAAAAAAAACCGCAAAAACCTTACGAAACAGCCTGCGGCATAGAATATATTAAAATAGTTTCCGGCACAACCGAAAAACAAGCAAAATAATGGATGAAAAAAATATGGACAATTTGACGGACATCAACGCACAGACCAACGCGCTCGCCGACCTGCACTCGCAAAACGAGATGCTCAAGAGACAGCTCATCAGCATGGTCATGATAAACGAACTCGTCAAAGTGCTGCACTCGTGCACCAATCTTGAAGACATCATGAAAACCGTCTTGCTCTCATTTCAAGACCTGCTGAGCTTTGACCGGGCCATACTTTTTTCGCTGAATCCCACAAAATTTCGCTTAGAACCGCGAAGCTGGATCGGAATCGACGATAACGTCGTCGAGGGCATCACCGTTCCGTTGGGGTTCGACGGCGGAGACGCCACAGACGCGATATTCCTGAACAGGCACATCTTCGTGGAAGAAACCGACCCCGCCTACGACCTTTTCAACCTGAAACTGCAGTCGTCTTCCTATATCGTGGTGCCCTCTCTAAGGAAGCCGACCCACAAATGCTGGGAACTCACAAAGTGCGAAAACATGGCCTGCAGCCACTACGGCGGCGTCAACCCATACTGCTGGAGCAACATCTCAAGCCGCAGTGACTGCGCAAACATGTCTGAAGACGACAGGCGTAGACGCTGCGCCGCCTGCCCGGCATTCAAGGTGGAGGGCGTATTCTGGTTAGACAGAAAAAAAAACAAGCAGCCAATCACAAGCGACGATATTTCAAACTTGACCAGCATAATCACGCTGGCGGGGCTCGTATTCGAAAATTTCCGCATGATAAACGCGCTGGACAGGGCAAACCACGAACTCACAAACACCAATGAAACGCTGCGTCAGGTCAACCACGATCTCGAAATCGCGGAGGCGAAAATCCGCCAAAATCTTGAACAGGCACGCTCAATCCAGCAAAAGTTGCTTCCGATCGACATGAAAAGCGCCGAAGCGGGCTTCGACATCGGTTCACGCTACCTCGCGGCCAACTCGGTAGGCGGCGACTACTACGACCTCTTCAAAATCGCGGAAGACACCTACGGCGTCATAGTCGCCGACGTGTCGGGACACGGCATCGGCTCGGCGCTCATCATGTCTATGGTGAAAGTACTCCTGAAAACGTTCTCAAAAGACGAGACGTCCCCGGAAAAAACATTAAAACGCATAAACGAAGTCTTCGTCTCGGAAATCGCCACGGAACACTTCATAACCATCTTCTACGCCGTCTTTGACGTAAGCAAAAGAAAAATCTGCTTTACGTCGGCCGGACACTGCCCCGTCCTGTTCTTAAACAGAGAAACCGGAGAATGCACGCTGCTCAAAGCCGACGGCCTCTTTTTGGGAGTATTCCCGGATATGATGCTCGCGGAAAGAGAGCTCGACTACATACCGGAAAAACACAGGCTCGTACTCTACACCGACGGACTGACGGAAGCGGCAAACAAATCGGGCGAAATGTATTGTATCGACAGGCTTGTCGATATAACCCAAAAAACAGCGAGGATGAACGCGCACGACTCCGTGGGAGCGATCGCGGAAGACCATGCCGCATTTTGCGAAGGAGTGCAGCCGGAAGATGATATTACGCTGTTGGTTATTGACTTGAAATAATTGAGCCCAAATTTTCCATTAGGACGTTTTTTAAAAACCATTTTTTAAAATGTGTCGCCTCACCCACTGATACCGCTCCGTAATGTTTGGGACAACAAAGGGTCGTCTGAACGGTAAGAGCGATGTTCATTCGAGCGGGATTGGGGTGGTAGTCTTTTTTAAAAGCTATTTTTTTAAAAAGGTCCGCCTCACCCCCTTGACACCGCTCCGTAAAATTTGGGACAACAAAGGTTTGTCTGAGCGGGAAGGGCGATATTCATTCTTGCGTGGGGCTTTGTTTTTGATTTTAGCATTTTTACCCCGATAGTATGCCCACGTGTCCCCCGTAAGCGGTCGCCGCTTATGGGGGACCGCAGGGGGGCTAATATATCGGGGCGTTACGGGGCAGAGCCCCGTCCCCAAAAGATTTTAAAAAGCTTTTAAAGATTTTGACTCTGACTTTGACTTTTATTTTGATTTTGATTTTGATGTTCCAATCCAACAGACCGCCTCGCTTCGCTCGCAATGACGTGCTTTTGGCATATTTTAATCAAACATCAGCCTAATGAACAATCTGGGTTTAATAATGTTTCAACGATGGCTGCCCCAATGGGAACACATTGAAACCCAATTCAAACAGCGCTTTGTGATCAAGAATATTACGCCCGTCAAAAATGAATGACGGATGCTCCATGCTCGCAAGGATTTTTTTATAGTCGAGCGATTTGTACTCTTTCCACTCCGTCATCACCGCAATCGCGTGAGCGCCCTTGGCCGCTTCGTATGGGTCGTCAATAAATTCAAATTTATCGCCGTATTCCTCCAGATCGATACGCGCGTTGTCGAGAGCTTTGGGATCGGTGATGACCACGTTTGCGTGTTCATCCAAAAGTTGCTTCGCGATGTCTATCGCCGGGGCTTCCCTCGTGTCGCCGGTATCCGCCTTAAACGCGAATCCAAAGAGTGCGATACGCTTGCCGGCTATGGTATTGAACATCGCGTGGAGCATGGTCTGGACGAAACGGCGCTTCTGGTATTCGTTCATCTCCACCACGCTTTCCCAGTATTTAGCCACTTCCGTCAGTCCATATGTTTCACATATATAAACAAGGTTGAGGATGTCTTTCTTAAAGCACGATCCGCCAAATCCCACGCTTGATACGAGGAAACGGTTGCCGATGCGGCTGTCCATGCCTATGTTGTGCGAGACTTCCGTGATGTCGGCCTCTGTTTTTTCGCATAGCGCGGATATGCTGTTGATAGACGATATGCGCTGCGCCAAAAACGCGTTGGCTACGAGCTTAGAGAGTTCTGTACTCCACACGTTGCTCGTTACGATTCTCTCTTTGGGTACCCAGTTGGCGTATATCTCCACCACTTCATTTTGCGCCGTCAGCCCCTCCGGCGTCTGCGGCGCGCCGATGAGCACGCGGTCCGGGTTGTTCAAGTCCTCGATTGCCGTTCCTTCAGCCAAAAATTCCGGATTTGACAGGACTTCAAAACGGATGCCCTTGCTGTTGGAATTGAGGATTCTGCACATCGCTTCGGCTGTTCTTACGGGCAGGGTGCTTTTTTCGATGATGATTTTGGTCGACCGCGCGACCTTGGCTATGTTGCGGGCGGTGGCTTCCCAATATTGCAGATTGGCGGCTTTGCCTGCGCCTTCGCCGAAATCTTTTGTGGGCGTGTTGACAGACACAAAAATTATCTCCGCTTCATCAATAGCCGCGTCTATCTCCGTGGAAAAGAACAAATTCCGCCCCCGCGCCTCTTTTACGACGTCAAGCAGCCCCGGTTCATATATCGGCAGGTTGTCGCTATTCCACGCGTCTATGCGCGCGGCGTTGATGTCTACGACCGTCACCTTATACTGCGGGCACTTGGCCGCGATAACCGACATGGTAGGGCCACCGACGTAGCCGGCGCCGATGCAGAGAATTTTTTTCGTAAATTCCAATTTTTTCGCTCCTTTTGCACAAAAACGATGGTTGTGGATGATCAGAGCCTGAGTACATTCAGCCCTAATCCGTACACAATATAATTTTTTTAACCGCTTAAAGAGTGATAAATGTTCACTTTCTTTAATTTTAATGATTATTGTGCTTCTACTCAAGCTTACCGGAAAGAAAAATATTGGCTCGACATGCCGATGTCGGGGGTAATGGTATATGCCGGGAATGAAGTCGGTGTGTTGGTATTGATGGCTACGTCATTTTTATATAAGGTAAAAGAGGCCAATGTTTTCAAAGTACGCCCACGAGTTCATGCGCCCGTGGGGGTACACTCTTTTAACCTGCACTTACACGATACCTATCACTTTCAAGGTGTAGCTGTCGCCTCAAACGTTGCCCCGGGCTGCACGGTGAAAGGGGCGTTTATCTGTATTTGTGTCCCACGGAGAATTAATCCCGCTCCACCTTGAACATTGACGTTTTGAACGTTGAGAGAGCCGCAACTTGTAACTGTTGTACTGGTAGTTACGTTCTGATTGACGAAATTGACATTACAATTCTCTAAAACTGTGTAGGCAAATGTAACATTACCGGGGGTAGTCGGACGGTAGCCGAGGTATTGACCTGCAATATTCCACACCTCATACACATACGTTCTAAGCGTTACACTGCTTGATGTGCTGGAAACGGCTTCTGTAAAACCCTCTCCATAATTGGGGCTTATAAAGCTCCATCCGGTACTAGCAACTCCTCTCCCCCATACTCCTACAATTTGCTGAGACTGTTCAGGAAACGCAACTGTTCTACGTACTTCATGTCGTCTAACGGTATAAGTACCAGGTGGCAGGCCAGGGATGAAAAATGTAGTGTTGTAAAGCCCCGTTGAGCTGCTCAGAGTCAAACAAAAGTGTGAACACCCGGTGAAAGTCGGGTTTTCTCACCCGGTGACCTCTCTCAGAATAAACTATGCTGTCAGCCGCTACCCAGTCGGGGAACGCTTTAGCTATGGAATTTACATTCATAGCGGTAAGCGTCGCTCTCAACTGCTGCGATCTAATGTCACTTTGCTGTATACTTGCTCCTCTGCTCAGTTCAGGCGCCAATTCGAGAGAATC
>JAITUP010000060.1 GCA_031286265.1 Chitinispirillales bacterium
TGCGCGGCGATATCGCCGAACAGTAGCGTGAACACGGAATTTTTGTATTCACGGTTGGCGGTTTGCGCGGTGTCATGTTCGGGGGTCACAGCGTCCATGGTCGTAATATAATTAAATCCACTGTCGTCTCATAAGATTTTACCGTTTTTTTTTTAATACCACCGCACCCCAACTCCGCAAGAATGAACATCGCCCTCCCCACTCATACGAACCTTTGTTGTCCCAGATATTACGGAGCGGTATCAGAGGGTGAGGCGACACATTATTAAAAAAAGGTTTTTTAAAAAAACGTCCTAACAGATAATCTAGGTTTAAAGTGAAACCATTATAGCTCACAGCCTTGCACAACCCATGTTTTATCGTATAATTTCGTACATATAAGTGAAATTTAATATGATTTCATAATTTTTAATATAATTTTGTATTTTATTATATAATATAGTATATTATCATATAATATTATACGATTCCGTAAAATCAAAACAGGAAAGGATATAGGTTTTATGCCAAGCCGAAACGTCGAAAATATCAAAATTACACCGCAAATGCTAACGCAAATCGCGGAATTAGACCATTTTAAAGCCACATGGAGCGGATTCGCGCGGCTACGGCCGGTGCAGCTTGGAAGCTTGAAAAAAGTCTCAACCATCGAATCAATCGGATCAAGCAATCGCATCGAAGGCAACAAACTTTCCGATTCAGAGGTCGAAATGTTGCTCTCACGCATCAATAAAACCTCTTTTGCCTCCAGAGATGAAGAGGAGGTCGCGGGTTATGCGGAACTCATGAATATCGTATTCGACGACTATACCATCATCCCTCTGACAGAAAACTACATCAAACAACTACACAAAATTCTGCTGCGGTACGTCACAAAAGATGTGTCACACCGCGGAAATTATAAAAAACTCGACAACAATATCGCGGCATTTGACCAAGACGGTAAAATGATCGGCATTGTCTTCCAAACCGCCGCGCCTTTCAATACTCCGCGTCTGATAGACGAACTTTTAGACTGGACACGCTCAAATCTCAGCGACCCATTTTGGCATCCGCTTATCGTAATCGGCGTGTTTGTGGCGCATTTTTTAGCCATCCACCCCTTTCAGGACGGCAACGGCCGACTTTCCCGCGCGCTCACGGCTATGTTGCTTTTGCAGTGCGGATATTCGTATATTCCGTATAGTTCCATCGAGTCCATAATTGAATCGAACAAAGAGGGATATTACCGCGCATTGCGCCGGACGCAGAAAAATATTTGGAGCGACGAG
Source organism: Chitinispirillales bacterium (assembly GCA_031286265.1). Taxonomy (GTDB): domain Bacteria; phylum Fibrobacterota; class Chitinivibrionia; order Chitinivibrionales; family Chitinispirillaceae; genus GUT77. Next base: position 1,272 of record JAITUP010000060.1, read on the forward strand.
GCCGACTACGGGCCGTGGCTGTCGTTTTTCCTGACAACGCTGCAAAAACAAAAGAGACATCTCGAAAGCAAAATAGCGACAATGCCGGTAGACCCCTACGACCTTAGCCTCGGAAGAAACGACCGCGCGGTGCTGGAGCTGTTCGAAAAAGACCCCGAATGGAGTACACCGGCGACAGCCGGAGCGTTAGGGCTGAATATAAATACGGCGGCGAAAACAATCAAAAGGCTGGTAGATAGAGGGTATCTGGTTAAACATGGATTGACTAAGGGGGTTTGGTATACGAAACGGGGATAAAATCAAAATTCAAGAAACAAAAAACCCCGCCCCCGGTCGGGGAGCAGGGCTGTTTTTCACGGGCCCGCCTTTGGGCAGGTTTTTAGAACGACATGTCGAGGGTGAGCTCAAAGCGGTTGTCGAATCTTGAATGCGTGTGAGCGCTGATATTGCCTGCTTGGTTACCTACCGTTTCTTCGGGGAACCCGTAGAGGTAGAATCTGTAGCGCGGCGTGAACGTTACCCTGTCGTGTAGTTTGAAAGCGTAACGGATGTCGCCGTAGGTGTAGCTGGTTGTAATGTCATCAATACCGGTCACATCTATCCACTCTGTTGTATTGGCATAATTGAAAGCGAGCTGTAGAGTGCCGGGTCCGGCTTTGATTGAGGTGCCCACGCCGATGAGGAGACCGTTGAATCCCATCTTAGGCTCAATAGCGACACCGGCTATTTCAGTTTCGTCTCTGGTGCCGCTATTGCTCATCATACCGTAACCGACATTGGCGTTCACCGTCACGCCGTCGTTGACCTTGTAACTCGCGTTTGCGCCGAAGAGCATTTCGTGGTCGACCCCTCCTGTGCTATCGTTTGCGTATTCGCGGCTGGTAATGAATGTGAATTCAGGCGTAATTCTGAGCGGGCCAGACTGCATCGGTACCGTAAGGACGAAGAGCATTTCGTGCGGTCGTGGATTTTGTTCAATATCTCTCTCTGTGGTTTCCGCATCTATGCTACCGGTGAAACTGCGGGGGTTAAGCATTGAGTGAAAAAGTTCCACACCGAGTTTAAAGTCGTCTTGGAGGATAGGCACACCGACTTTCAGACCGACTGCGCTATTGTTCATATCGCCCCACCCATTAAAAGCGGCCGATTCGTAACTCCCAGTTGTTTGACGGGCGTAGAGAAGATCAAGCGTACCGTTGCTGCTGAGAGGCACTTTACCGGCTTCTATAAACATGAAACCCGGGTTCCATCTACCGTAAGCTAAGTGCAAATAAAGTTGCCGATCCGCATTCGCACGTCCACTAGGACCGTTATTGGAAGTCCAATTCACGTTTTCCGACGCGTTCCAATCGTTACCAATCTGGAACTGTGCGGAAAACTGATCGTCGAATGTGGCCCTGACGCCCATGCGATAAGAGAGCCTGTGGGTGTAATCGAATGTGCCGGGAGCCTGGCTCACATTCCTGTCATTTTCAGCATCATACTGCTCGTTATCAAACGAGTTATGCTGAAATCTCAGCCTGTACTGCGCCGCGCCATAAGGCGTAACCTTCAACTCCGCCATCGCTGCCGAGACGACCATCAAAACGGCAACACCGGCGACCACCAACTTTTTCCTGATACTCATAACGTCTTCTCCTTTTAAGGAAGGTTTAAAATTAAGTTAAAGATACATTAAAGAACCCTCAACTTCCACTTTTTCTACAATAAAAATACCGGCCTGCAGTGAAAATGCGTTAAAGCGCAAGTAAAAACTTCGTAAAAAGCGCGTCGCCTGTCCTAAATTGGGATACGAGAATGAATATTGGCCTGTTCATTTAAACGTTTCTTAGGGTTAGGATTTTTTTTAAACCCTTTTTTTAAAATGTGTCGCCTAACCCCCTGACATCGCTCCGTAATGTTTGGGACAACAAAGGGTCGTATGAGCCTTTTCAGCGAATTTAATCATGCGCTCGATGGTTTTGATATTGCTATCCATAGATTTTGACGCCTGTTTCGCGAATCTCGTTGTCAATCTGCGATCCTTGCTCAACAAATCTGACATCAATCAAATCAACGCGCTTGTCGTCTAAGGCCATACGCACATACTCCCAAAGGCCAAAAAAACTGAGCCCCCTGAGCCCGCTGTCAACAAGCAGGTCAACATCACTTTTTGATCGCGCGTCGCCACGCGCGTAGGAACCGAACAGTATCGCGCTCCTTACACCGTGCCGCTCGAAAATAGGAGTGAGGCGGGTTCTTATTTCATCAATGTTATAGATAGTGTTCTTCATACGTATAATATACATCTCGGCGAAGAGAAATAGTGATTTTTTGATGTGGAAGAAATATTAATAAAGCACTGTCGTATCATAAGATTTTACCGTTTTTTTAAAACCTGTTTTTTTAAAATGTGTCGCCTCACCCCCTGATACCGCTCCGTAATGTTTGGGACAACAAAGGAACGTTTGAACGGGAAGGGCGATGTCGCGTTTTGCACGGTTTGTAGGGGCAGACCTGTGTGTCTGCCCTTGTTTTGAGACAGCCCCGTTTGATTGAGAGAGGGAACTTATGAGCCCCCTCCCCAAAAGATTTTAAATAGACGACAGATGGAAAGATTGTTTTATCGAACGCCGATTAGTGTCGATACGCGCTCGCGCTTTCCGTCTAATGTTGTGATCGTACCGCGCACTAAATATGTGCCCTCCGATACCAAGCGTCCCTGATTGTCGGTCAGATCCCATGAACCGATTACACGCGCGGCTAAGTCGCCGGAGGCGTTATCGTTGATAGATACTCTCCTGATGAAATTACCCGATGCGTCGTAAACAGTTAGCGTGCCGTTTCTTATCTGTCTGCCGACACGGAAAATATTAACGGCGCCGGCTTGTCTCGCTACAGGATTTGGGCCGACGGTAATTTCACTGGATGCTGTGACGGGAGCGATAATGACGGTTTCTTCCACTTTCTCACCGGGGATTACGCGGTCGATGACGCTGATGGAGGTGGTGGTGCAGACGGCAACCGTTATGTCGATATTCTCCATAATATTGAAATTGGCGCTGTTGGTAGGTATGAAACGGGCCGGGAACTCTTGTTCGCCGATAGGCTCGCTAATAATTGTCTCTCCGTTCATCCACAACCAAGCGCCGTTTTGGGCCGTCGGAAGCGTAACGCTCGAAAGCGCGTCGCCTATTCTGCCGGCCAAACCTTCGGGAAGCGTGTATTGCGGATCGGCTTTGGATATCGTGAAATTATATGTTGCGGTATGCGCCATGTGAGTAGCTGTTTCCGCGAATGTCGCGCGGACCATGTAGTTTCCGGCGTTGGTCGGGACGGTTTCGCTGTATGTGTCGTCGTCCGCGTCCGCAAGCTTATACTCAAAGGTCACCTCTAAGCTGCTGCCGCCTGCCGCATGAGGAGCGTTTGGCGCTTCGCCATGAGTCCAGCCGGCGATGCTTACCGTCCCCATGCCTTCTGGTTTAACGGTAAAACTCACTGTAAAAAAACTAAGCGGAGCGGATACCGACACCATAGCATTATAAACCCCATAATTAAGACCCTCGGCAGGCGTTACCGTAAAGCTGGTGACATCGCCTTGCCCAAGAGTTGCTGTCGTGCGGTTAAGCGTGAAGGCTGCGGGGTTTGCGCCGATTAACGCGATGGTAAGCTCGCCCGTTGCCGCGTCTACAAAAAGCTCATTTGCCGATATTGTCACCGTAAGCGGAGTTTGCGCACCGTAGTCGAATGGCGCGGGAGCGAAAACGTGCGGATCCGTTTGGCTGAGGGAGATATCGAGTTCGTATGGAGTAAATCTGTCGGCAAACTGCGCATTTCCGCTCACGGATGTATTTTCAATAAAACCGAAAATTTGTGGCGATGCGGATGCGAATATGCCTGTACCCATCGAAGTCATTACCCCTTCGCGTCTCAAAAAGTCAACGCGGACCAGATTATTGTTATTAGCAAACGCTCCCATTCCGATTGCTGTCACACCGCTACCAATGACGGCGAATCTCAATTGGGAATTTGCAAAGGCACTCGCTCCAATACTCGTAACATTGTCGGGAATGGTTACGGAAGTCAAACCGGTAAGTGCAAACGCCGAACCTCCGATATGCTCTACGCTGTTGGGAATGGTTACAGAAGTCAAACCGCCGGTAGCATAAAACGCCCCATTTCCGATTGATGTTACGCTGTTGCCAATAGTGACGGAAGTCAAATTTCCGCAACCTAAAAATGCCCCCGCTCCGATTGTTGTTACGTTGTTGGGAATGATTATGGAAGTCAAACCGGTAGATGCAAACGCACTGTCTCCGATTGTTGTTACGCTGTTGGGAATGATTACGGAAATCAACCCGCTGTTGGAATTAAACGCCCCGCCTCCGATCGTCGTCACGCTGTTGCCAATGGCTACGGTAGTTAGAGCGGCGCTATTAAACGCATTGCTTCCGATTGTTGTCACGCTGTTGGGAATGACTACGGAAGTTAGAGCGGTTCCCCGAAACGCCTGGCCTTCGATCGTCGTCACGCTGTTGCCAATGGTGACGGAAGTCAAACGAGTGCAATTATTAAACGCATTAGCTCCAATAGAAGTCACCCCGTCTCCAATAACCACGGTCTCAATCAGGTTTCGATACTCATCCGCTCTCCACGGCGCAGTGATCATAATCCAGTTACGCATCTCTCCGCTTCCGCTAATGCTAAGCGTCCCGTCCTCCAATACGGCGGTTACTGCGCCCGCATCTCCGAGTGGCCCGATTTCCCACGGGCCGCCACCCTGCGCAAGCGCGGTTTGTATAAGCCCCAATACGGCAATTGTCATCATCGCCGCCATCCAGATTTTACTTCTTACAGCCATTTTCCTGCGTGTCATGCGACACCTCCTCAATTTGATTTGGTTAATTTGCATTCAACCGGCCGACTGCCCACTAAGGCCCGCTAAGGCATCGGCCGCTTTTCATATAGCCTCTTAACGGTTAGACTATTCCGTCTGCCCGGTTGTTACAATCTTTTTTAACCTTTTTAAAAAAAGATTTTAACCCAAATTTCCCATATGGAGGTGCTGTTTCTTTATTATATTTGCATTGTAGCGGCGTTATAAAAAAAGAATCGCCGAGAATTTTGTGGCCAAGAAAGAAGAAAAACATCGTTTAGGCCGAAATAAGGGAGATTTGAACGGAAATCGGGCGTTTAAATAGTGTGTTGAACTCTAAGAAAACCTTGGAGGGATGTTTTTATGAAAAAAGCGTTAAAATGGATCGCGATTCCGCTTGCCGCGGTAATTGTGCTTGCGGCGGCGGGGGTCGGCTTGGTTTTTTATATGTTGGGGCCCGCTCAGCTTACGCCTTTAGTCAACAGGTATGTCACCGAGTTCCTCGACGCCGACGTGAGTTTCAACTCTGTTGAACTTTCTTTACGAGAAGAATTTCCCAAAATCAGCATTAAACTTGTTGAGGGGCAAATTATCTCCCACGCGATGAGAACCGATACGGCGTATTTGGCGTATCATCCGCAGGGGATAGACACTTTAATACGCTTCAACGAGCTTATGGTGTCGCTGAACGCCTGGGATTTGCTTGGCGGCAACATCAACGTAGAGCGCATCCGTCTTTCACAGCCGACGATAAACGCGTACGTGTCGCCTTCGGGGCGCGCTAACTGGGAAATTTTTGCGGAAGCCGAGGCCGACACCGCCGCAACCGATACGCCCGGCGATATGCCGCTTGAACTGAACATAGAACGTTTTGCGATTAGAGGTCCCGCGAAAATCTCTTACAAGTCCGTCCCAGATTCCATGAGCCTGCAGGCGGCGATAGGCAGATTGCGTTTAAGGGGAAACATTACCCCCGATATGGATAATCTCGAGATTAACAGATTTGTCGCTTCCCGGATTGAATTAGCTTTCAACTCGTATTCCGATTCCATGAACATGCGCTCGCAGGTTTCATTCGACAGTTTATCGGTTGACGGAATACTTACTCCCGATATGGGAAGGTTTGACATCAATAGATTTGTGCTTTCACAAATCGAATTGGAATACGCTTCACATTCCGATTCCATGGATTTGCAGACATCAATCGGCAAGATACTTTTGGAAGGGAAAACCGCGTCCGATGTGGAAAATGTTGAAATTAGCAGGTTTGCCGCTTCCCAAATTGAATTGGCTTTCCGTTCGTATTCCGATTCCATGAATATGAACTCGCAGGTTTCATTCGACAGTTTACGGATTGATGGAAAGCTTACTCCCGACATGGAGAAACTTGAAATCGGCAGGCTTGCGCTCTCACAAGTCAAATTGGGGCACGTCTCACACTCCGATTCTATGGATTTGCAGACTTCAATCGGCGGAGTGCTTTTGGAAGGAATACTTACTCCCGACATGGAAAGACTTGAAATTGGCAGGCTTATGCTCTCACAAATTGATTTGAAGCACATTTCACATTCCGATGCTATGGACTTGCGGACATCAATCGGCGGAGTACTTTTGGAAGGAAAAATTACCCCGGATACCGCGCGAATCGAAATCGACAAAATCGCGCTTTCCGATATTAACTTCAGCAGTGAGCTTAAAAACGACGACATAAGCGCCCGGTTACTGCTAAATTCGGCAGTTTTTGAAGCGGTAGCAAATCGCCGCGAATACAACGCCAAAATAGACGCGACAGCTTGGGCCACGGTCGAAAGGCAGGTGTTCGCCGATTCGCTTCCGCTAAAATTAGGCGGAGCGCTACTGCTTGATCCCGAAGACTTTAACTTTTTAGGGCTCAGAAATTTCGGCTTGACCGTTGCGAATTTACCCGAATTGCATCTTAACGGAGAACTCGTGCTCGCTGAAAACGGGATCAATACCGATTTGGGGGTAAGAATTGCGGGGCTGCCCGTCCAACAGGCGCTCTCACTTGTCCCCGCGGGTATGAGCGACGAAATAAACAAAATACAGACGGATATCGCGGTTACCTTTGACGCGAGAATAAGGGGTAAATACGAATTTGCGGAAAACGGCAGAATGCCCGCGGTCGTCGCCAACTTGAGAATACCCGGAGGTTCTCTCACATACAGACAAAGCGAAGAGGAAGAATCGAAGATCGATAACTTCGCCATTGACGCCACACTGAATTTCGATCCCGTTTCGCCCCAAAATACCGGAATAGAAATCAGAAATATTACACTCGAAGCGTTTGCGGCGACGCTCAACGGAAACTTGAATGCGACAAACATACTCGACGACCCCAACGTCGCGATTAACCTGAACGGCACCGCCAACTTGAGAGAAGTTCTAAAATTCGCGCCCGAAGACTTGGGGATAATCGCCCGCGGAAACGTAGGGTTCAGGGCCGACGGAACGTTTTTACTCAGTCATCTTAACGAACGGGACTTGGCAAGAAACAATCTTATCGTGCAGGTAAACGCCGACAGGGTGCGGCTTCGCATTCCCCAAGACACCATAAGTATTATGGTCGAGAGAACCAACGTGGAACTGAACACGACCCAAAGGCGGGTAAGCGGGAGAACCGGCGAAGAGAGACGGCAGCTAACCGTCGATTTCAGGTCCGATTCGGCGCGCGTAAGATTGCCGAGCCGCGAAACTATAGCGTTTAACAATGTCAATTTGGCGGCGCGTTCGTCGGACGACGTTTTAACGGGCGGCACTGGAAACGTAATACCGATGGCGGGAACTTTCACGGCGGATATGTTGCAATACACGTCGCTGGATTCTTCGACGGCGACGTTGCGCGGAATAACAACCAATTTAAGAATGAGGGGGCAAAGAGAGAACCGCGCTTTACCCGCCATAACCTTCGATACCGAGGCCTCGCGTTTGAGTTTTAGAGGAACGGATGGAAGTCGGTTCAGCATTCGCGACGCAAACATCGCGCTGACGGCGAATCGAAACGACCCGAATCAACCGAGAGTACGGCAAAGAGCGCCCGCGAATTTAGATTCGCTTCAAATACTGTTTCCAAACGTTGAGCGCGATTCGCTTGAAGCGCATGCCCGCAGACTGCGCCGGGAAAGCCGGGAACCGGACGACTTCGCGGACGAAGATATCGACTTACGCAACACGGAATTGGGCGCGATGCTTAGGGAGTGGGCGCTGGATGGAAGCATAAAATCGCGCGGCGGGCGGATGACGTCGCCCATGTTCCCCTTGCGCACCCGCTTGCAGGAGATCGATTTAGCCTTCACAAGCAACGATGCCACACTGCAAAACATCGACGTATCGCTTGGCGAGTCGAGAATAAATATCACGGGGAGGATTGATAACATACGCCGCGCGATGAACACAGGCCGCGGGTTGAGGATAGAAACCTTAATCAGAGCCGACACGCTCAATATAAACGAACTGCTCGCGGCGACACAGGCGGGAGCCGCGTTCGCCGAGGCGTCCGAAGAGCAAAGAAGAGCCATAGCGGGCGCGGAAGACGAGGATCAACTCGAAAGAATGCTCCAGGAAATGAGCGAAACCGCGGAAGAAATTTCGCAGTTGGTTGTTATACCCTCCAACATATCTATCGACGCGAGGTTAGACGTTAGTAACGGGCAATACGCCGACGTAGCGATAAACAGATTGACGGGCGGCTTGCTCATACGCGACAGAGTTCTGCAATTAAACGATATGATCGCTCAAACGAGCATAGGTGAAATAAACCTGACGGCGCTCTACGCCACACGCAGCAGAACAGACATAACGGCAGGCGTAGACCTTGAATTTAAGGATATACAAATAGAGGATTTCGTATCGATTATTCCGGCCGTCGACGAGTTCGCGCCTATGCTGTCGTCGTTCAGAGGTATAGTAAACGCTCAAGTCGCGGCAACGATGGCCATGGATTCAACGATGGACATAATTTTACCGAGCATAAACGCCTCCTGCAGAATCCGCGGCAGAAACATGGTGCTTTTGGACGGCGAAACCTTTGCCGAAATAGCAAGAACCCTGAGGTTCAGAAACCGCGATGAAAACTTGGTAGACAGTATCTCGGTTGAAATGCTTATAAGCGACAATCAAGTACAGATATTCCCGTTCATAATGGAAATAGACCGCTACAGAGTGGCTGTAAGCGGCGTTCAAAATCTTGATATGTCGTTTAATTACCACATATCGGTACTACGCTCGCCTCTTCCGTTCCGCATGGGGGTGAATATTTCGGGCACCGAGGACAATATGAGATTCCGTTTGGGAAGAACAAGGTACAGAGACGATAACATGCCGACTCATGTAACGGTAATAGACGAAACGCGGATAAACCTCCGCTCGCAGATTGACAACTTCCTGCAACAGGGAATCGACGCCGCGCAATTCAATCAATTCGCTACGCCGACCTTGGTAGAATCAGGCGACGGCGGCGAAATGACGGCGCAAGACTCGTTAGCGCTATACAGAGACGGGATGAGAGAATTTCGTCCCGCGAATATAGAAGCGCTTGAAGCAATGGAAGCGCAGCTTTTTTCAACGGAGGAACAACCTGTGCCGCAAAACAGGCGTGAAGGGCGAAGTAGAAGGCGAAACAGAGGCTGATCGTATAGTAGTTTCACTTTTTAAAATAGTACCTGCATCGCCCGACATTACTCCGTGATGTCGCCGGACAACGCAGATACCGTTCTAAAGTGGAATGAGTATATATTCGTAATTTTTAATATTTTTTTAACTTCAAAGAGGGGAGTGTAAATGGAAATCGCGTTTATTGAAAAGGTTTATCAAACCATAGAAAACAAGCAGAACATGATTAACAAGAAGTTTATCGACTACGCGGTTAGAGCAATAATGGCGGGTGTTTTTTTAACGATAATTTATTCGTTTTGCACACAAATTCTTACCGATTTCAGCGGCACGATTTTAGCGCCGTTCGGAAAATTACTGATGTCGTATTTATTTGGAATCGGGCTTATTTTTATACTTTACTTCGGCGCGGAACTTTTTACGTCAAATGTGATGTATTTCACGATCGGCGTAGCTCACAAAAAATTAAAAATACCGACCCTATTAAAAATATGGACAGCTTGTTGGCTGTTTAACTTAATCGGAGCGGCAATCGCGGCCTTGATTTTAGTTCAAACGGGATTATTTAACGTGGTCGGCGGTTCTTGCCCAAACAGCGAAATGTTTATTTTAGCGGCAAAAAAAACGGTTTTGCCTTGGAATGAAATATTTTTCAGAGGCATCTTGGCCAACTTTATCGTAAATGTCGTAATCTTTTTAGCGATTACCGTTAAAGACGACGTTTCAAAATTATTGATAGTGCCCTTAGGATTAGTTCCGTTCGTCTATTTGGGATTCGAACACAGCATTGCGAACATGGGGCTTTTTATGATGACCTGGCTAACACCCGGAGCAAGTGAAGCGGCGGTTTTCAACGACATACCGTTTACAAGCGTCGGGGCGTTAAACAACTTGCTTTGGTCGACGCTCGGCAACATTATCGGCGGAGCGGTCGGTATCGGGCTTTACTTCGCGTTTTTGAATAGAAAAAACGAAACTTAATAAAACCTTTTTTGAGGAGACAGGAGGCGCATTCCCCTAAACGCAAGCAAAAAAAGATTTCATTCAAGTTTTAGGCACGCTTTGACGATAAAATTATAAGAGGGTGAAATGTCGCTATTGAGATCGGAAGCGAGGGCTGAGTATGCGTATTGGCACTAATCTGAATATGGCGATGAGCGCTCACAGACAGCTTTCGTCGCACACTATGAAAATGGCCGGGGCAATGATGAGGCTCTCCACAGGGTTGCGTATAAACAGGGCCGCGGACGACCCTGCGGGGTTCGCGATATCGGAAAAAATGAGAGCACAAATCCGGGGACTCAGAATGGCGGCGAGAAACGCGGCCGATGCCATATCCCTAATCCAAATCGCGGAAGGCGCGTTGGGCGAGACCCATGCTATCCTGCAAAGAATGAGAGAACTCGCGATACAGGCAGCGAACGATACCAACACAGATGACGACCGCAAATCAATTCAAGATGAAATTAAGCAACTTACAAATGAAATAAACAGAATCGGAAACACTACAGAGTTCAATACCAAAAAATTGCTGGACGGAAGCCATAAAGGGATAACGGAAGAGATTACCGGAACGATGAGGATGAATAACAACTCGGGGTTGGTGATTGACCTTGACAAAATGAGCGACACGCAGAAGAGCATCGCGAAAGACAAAAACTGGGCGTTTGACGGGGCGTATATGCTAATCAAAACCAATCAAACGGTTGACAGCAGTTATACGGCAGAGTTTAACGTGGACGATTATAAGTTAATTGGGCCGGATGGAAAGATTTATGATTTTACGGTTGTATATGAAGAAATTGAGGAGGAGGTAATATCCGAGGAGACAGGCGAGCTTGAAACGATTATAACGCTCATTTATACAGGCACGGTTACGACGGAAGCAGGCATAGTTACCATTACGCGCGACGGCATCCAATTTTCCGAAAACGCCGAAAACAACTTCACGGCGGACATTCATGCCTTAAAACCCAGCGAAAGCCTGACGTTTGTATTTACAGAGTATAAAGCGGCGTCCAGCGATTTGGCAAATTCGCTGATGCTGCAGATCGGCGCGAACAGCGGACAGACAATGTTTTTATCGATAGGGGATATGCGGGCCGGAGCGCTGGGCATTAGCGGGGTAGACGTCGGTACGCGGTTCGGCGCCTCAATGGCTATTGAAACGATAAACAACGCGATACAGACAGTTTCACGCCAGCGGAGTGCGCTTGGCGCCACGCAAAACCGTTTGGAACACACAATCAGAAATCTGGAAACCACGGCGGAGAACCTGCAAGCGGCCGAAAGCCGAATCCGCGACGCGGACATGGTGCGCGAAATGATGGAATTTGCAAAATACAGCATACTGCAACAAGCCGCACAGGCAATGCTTGTTCAAGCAAACATGAACCAGAGATCGATGTTGCGGCTGCTCGAGGCAATTTAACCCAAATTTTTCATTAGGATTAGGATGCTTTTTTTAAACCATTTTTTTTAAAAGGTCGTCCGCCTAACCACCTGATACCGCTCCGTGAAGGAAGGGGCAACAAAGGGTCGTATGAATGGGGAGGGCGATGTTCATTCGGGCATTTTTTTAAAAAACTAATCGCCCATATTATCCACACGAAATCAAAGGCCTAAAAAAAATAATATTTTTTGCATTTTCGATAAACCAAATATTATCTTCTAATGACTGTGCCGCCGTAGGCACAAAAGGGTAATGTGAAAATATAAATTTACTATGATTATGGAACAA
>JAITUP010000061.1 GCA_031286265.1 Chitinispirillales bacterium
TTGTTCCATAATCATAGTAAATTTATATTTTCACATTACCCTTTTGTGCCTACGGCGGCACAGTCATTAGAAGATAATATTTGGTTTATCGAAAATGCAAAAAATATTATTTTTTTTAGACCTTTGATTTCGTCTGGGTAATATGGGCGGTTAGTTTTTAAAAAACCTTTTTTTAAAATGTGTCGCCTAACCCCCTGATACCGCTCCGTAATGTTTGGGACAACAAAGGGTCGTGTGAATGGGGTGGGCGATGTTCATTCGGGCGAGGTTGGAGTGCGGTGTTTTTTTAAAAAACCTTTTTTAAAAAAGGTCCGCCTAACCCTCTGACGCCGCTCCGTGAAGGAAGGGACAACAAAGGGTCGTATGAAAGGATGGGACGATGTTCATTCCATGCGTGGTCGGGATGCAAGGATTACAAACCACATCCCCCGTAATCGGTTTTAGGATACGGGTTTTAGGGTAGTTCGGTTTTAGGACGGGGCGTTGCGGGGTGTCCCCGCTCTGGGGGTAGCGGAAGACAAAATGTCTTGAACGTCTTTTTGTTCAAGACATTTTGGCTGGAGCGTGGGGGATTTGTTCCCCCCTTAAAATATGTTTTGACTTTAAAGATTTTGACGTTGACTTTGATTTTGATGTTGATTTTACAAGCCAACAGACCACCGCGCTTCGCTCGCAACTTGCTTATCTCGCCGTAAGACAATGACGATATTGTTAAAAAATCTTGATTTTACTGCCGCTAAAATATATTTTCACATAATGCCATACCACGCAATTATAATGATAATAGCAATTATAGCCGTATCAATAAAGGCGGAAGATACGATTATCGTTTCGGAATCCACCGCCGATACATCGGTACAGGCCATTTCCATTTCCGATATACCGGCGCCGCGAAAAAACAAACGCGCCGTAATTTTTGACGCCTCGGCTTGCGACGACTCCTATAAATGCGAATCGTTTGACCCAACCCGCGTTAGTGAATACGATGTATTCCACAGCGACGCTTCCGGCCCATCGGAAATTCTGCGCTACAGGATGCTGACGTCCGTATCAATCCCCTACTCGCTCTCGAGCAACCTGAATCGCGTATTGCCTTACGGTAACACCGCGCCCAACCCCAATTTTTTTCTCTACGCGGCCACGTCCGTCTCCACGCCCCCGTTTATTCTCCACGGCGCGGCGCGCCACTGGGCAGGCGATATGATCTCCCCGATGCAAGCGAGAGGATTTGAGATTGATCCGCATGGATATAGATACGCCACTTATCCTCATGAGTTGACATCGCCGGAATTGGCCATATTTTGGGAAAATGGCGTTTTCAATCAGAATACCCTGAATCTACGCCTGAACCGCGCGCTCAGCCCAAACATAATGATGAGCCTGTTTTCAAATTACCGCTACTTCGCCAACACGCGGTTCAACCACGAGCGCAACGATGTCGCCAATTTTTACAGAAACTTCTATTCCGACACATCGAAAGTGATGAACCACGGGTATAACCCGTTAGTCGACGAACACGTGCTGGGCGGTTCCATTTTGCGGACAAGCGCCGCCGACTCGTCGAAGCTCTACGCATCTTTTGTCTATATGAATTTGCTAAACGAATACGCGCTGAATTACCCGCCGTTAACACTCACGCCAACTTTAGACCGCCTCAACTGGGCGCTTCTCGGACGTCGTATATACAAGATAGACGCCGCGCTCACGGGGAAAAAAATGGGAGCGGCGCAGCTCAACTTAAAAACTGCGCTTGTCAGCGAAGCCATCGAGTCGTCGTTTCCGCCCGATACGACCATAGCGACAGGCAGCGAACAGGCATACAATTTTATTATAGACGCAACCCTTGCCATGCCGAGCAATTTGGAATTTACTGTCGGGACGATGATCAGAAATATAGAATTTTTTGACGAGAGAGAAATAACCCGTCATGACTATCATTCCGAAATTTCGTATAGCCGCGACTTCAACTTTTTCGGAATTCCAAACTTTTTCGACGCATACGTCGGAGCGACAGCCTCCCCCGATTCCGATAGCAACACAATTTACATCTCCACCAGAGCGGGCGTTTCTGTTGATTTTTTGCTTTGGGGGTCCCAACGATGGCTGAAGCTGTATGCCAACACAGAAGCCGCCGGAGTGGAGGGAAGGCTCGAATCATCGTATTGGGGAGCGTTGCTTGGATATCAGAACCACCATAAAGAATATTCCGACTGGGCAGTCAGAAACGCGTGGCTCGGCGGCATACCGCCGTATCAACAGCCCACACATACGGTAATAATCTCACCGTGGATTCACCGAATCGGCGGCTTTTCGCTTTTGTCGAAGACGTTTATCACAGACACAAAACCGCACCTGAAAACATCGGCAAATCTGTCATACCTGATAACGCCAAAAGGGATGCGGCACACATTTGAGACGGCGCTCGGATTCGACTACTGGAGCGAGCGCGATCCTGTATGGTTTGCGGGATTTCACGGATGGAACGACCCGATTTTTGACGTTAACGTAAAGATAACGGCGCATATCAGCACGTTCAGATTGTTTTACAAAATAGATAACATACTGAACCGCCGACAAGCATACGTCCCAGGATATTTTTCACCAGGGGTAACATTTAGATGGGGAATTAATTGGGTGTTGCTGTAGCTAAAAGCAACGCCTAAACGCCATGCAAAAATCCATCGGGTAAGGCGCGATGATCTCCATATTCTCATTTGTAAACGGATGGATAAATTCCAGCAGTCTCGCGTGCAGCGCGTGGCGCGAAAAACATTTGAAGATGCCGTGCGCAAACGGCCTCTCCATCGGCGCGATAGTTTGTATTCTATCTTGATGACCACCGTATAAATCGTCCCGCACTATCGGGAAACCCTTGTAGCCGCAATGCACCCTTATCTGATGCGTCCGCCCCGTGTGCAACGTGAATTCGATTGCCGATATTCCACATTGATATTTTATCAGGCGATACTCGGTGAGCGCGGATGCGCCGCGCGTTTTGTCGACCGCGCGTTTGGTGGGATCGTTGCGGCTCACGGCGAGCGGAAGATCAATAAGCTCATGAATGAGCGGACGCTTACCCACGCAAAATCCGGTGTAGACCTTCGTTATCGCGCGAGCCGCGAACAAATTGGCAAGCGCGGTATGGGCGGCATCGGTCTTGGCGATCATTATAGCGCCGGACGTATCCTTATCAAGCCGGTGAACAATCCCCGGACGCCACACATCCGATCCGCTCGACACATTCGCGCCGAACCGATACAGAAGCGCGTTCACGAGCGTGCCGTCGCGGTGCGCGTTGCCCGGATGGACGACGAGACCGGCAGGCTTGTTTATTACCGCTAAATATTCGTCTTCATAGATAATATCGAGCGCGATGTTTTGCGGCTCCGGGGGATTGACCTGTGATGACGACCGGATTGATAACTCATCTACATCAATAGCGTCATTCAAGTTTACAATCACGTTTTTCTTGACAATTATATTGCCGTTTATCGATACCAAACCGTCTTCGATAATTTTCTGAACGCGCGTGCGAGAGACACCGGTTAATATATCGGACAGGTAAACATCGAGGCGTCGGCCGTCATTACTGTTATCAACAACGTAATTCATTCTACACAGATTCCGTTAGTGGATACCTCTCAGCTTTCATCGTTCACGACATGCGCGGGCGGCAGACCGCCGTCCGTGTGATTTGTTTTTTTTGCCGCAAACGCCTCAAGCACAAAATTGACTAACATCACCACCACGCCGGCGGTAACGAAAATATCCGCGACGTTGTATATGAACCAGTAGTTGTCCGGCGGTATTCCCATTCTTATGAAATCAACGACACCGTAGTGACCGCGAAAAATTCTGTCATAGAGATTTCCAAACGCGCCCGGCATCACAAGCATCAACCCGACGTGCATCAATACTTCGTCTTTTTTGAGCCTCCAGTAATAGATCAGCAAAAATACTATCGCCGAAACCATGAATATTATAAAAAAGATGTTTATCGGCAGCCAATTCGGCAACCATCCCGCCGGCGACAGCCCAAAAACCGCGCCCTGATTGTATACGAGAACCCACTGCAAGTAGTCGCCGACGACCGGAACCGGCACACCGTGTTCAAGCCGCGTGACCGCTAAATGCTTCGTCCAAAGATCAATGGCCGCGCCGACCACCGCGACAATCGCAAGCAAAACCCATCGGTGTTTCGTGATTTTTGACTCTTTCATCCCGTCTTTCAATTATTTTTCCTCCATAATGTTCAAACTTGTTACCCCATACATAAAAATAGTACGCCCCGTTAACGTGGGGATCACCGGCTGCGCCGTAGCTTTGGGGATATGGCTGACCCTCCCCGCCGCCGCCTACCCGCTGCTCGCCGCCCAAATGGCAATGGCCGCCGCGATGGCCGCCGCCGCCTACGGCAACGTCATCAACGATATCCTCGACATAAAAAGCGACCGCGTAAGCCACCCAAACCGCCCGTTAGCAAACGGGTCGATGACCGCACACACCGCCGCCATCCTCGCCATAATGCTGATTATCACTTCCCTGCTCTGCGCGTGGGCGGCATCTACGTTTCATTTAGCCGCCGCCGCCGTGCCGATTATCCTGCTAACGCTATACTCAATTTACTTTAAGCGCACAAGGATAACAGGAAATATTATCGTCGCGAGCCTCGTAGCCTACGCGCTCATGTTCGGAGCGCTACCACGGCCTGAAACAAAAATACTAATTGCCCCGGCGATTTTGGCGTTTTTGTTAAATTTTTGCAGAGAGTTAGTAAAGGACGTGCAGGACGCGGCGGGAGACAAGGCGGCAGGATGGAGGACATCGGCGGAACTGCCTGCAGGAACGATAAAGGGGCTGTTGGCGGGAGCAGCGGGGATTTATGCGGTAATCATGCTGATACCGTCGGTAGTTTTAGGAGATTTTGGGACGGTATACACAATAATATGTTTAATCGCCATCATACCGTTACATATTTATTGGGTGACGCTGATGTTCAGAGGCGGGGTCAAGAAATACGCGAAGAAAATCGGGGCGGCGCTAAAACTGGAAATGGTAGCGGGGCTTTTGGCTATGGGGATGGATAGAATTTTTTCACTGCTGTCTCATAAGATTTTGCCGTTTTTTTAAAAAACCCTTTTTAAAACCATTTTTTTAAAATGTGTCGCCTAACCGTCTGATGCCGCTCCGTAATGTTTGGGACAACAAAGGGTCGTATGAACGGATAGGGCGATGTTCGTTCTTGCGGGGTTGGGGATGTCTCAAAAGCCGTCATCGCGAGCGAAGCGCGGCGGTCTATTAACCCGGCGGCAATTGACCGCAACGTTAAAATCAAAGCCTTTAAAGTCTTGAAACTCAAAAACTTTAAAATCTTTAAAATCAAATTCTTTTTTGGTGACAGGGGCTCCGCCCCCGTAACGCCCCCATTCTAAAACCTAATACGCTAAAGCCCTTACCCTTAAAACCTTACGGGTGGGTGTAATGCTAAAGTCAAAACAAGTCGATAGGGTGGTTTTGATTTTGGCTTCGCCAAGATAAACAAGTTGATTTT
>JAITUP010000081.1 GCA_031286265.1 Chitinispirillales bacterium
TCCAATGCTTTCAAGCCGAACACCGAGCATCCCCGCAACAAGCCGCTTTCGCAAATCGGGATAATCACGAAAAAGCATCTTGAACAAAACGTCGTTTGTCAGCGTATATTCAAGTTTAGGCATACCCAGGGTTTCTTTCATTGTTTTCGTATCAATAATATAAGATAATTTTCGGCATACTCAAAATCAAAATTTATTTTTTGCGGTATCAGGGGGGTTAGGCGGATCTTTTTTTAAAAAAGGTTTTTTTTATATTTTGGGCATCCCGGGTCGCATCCCTTGCGGGATGCGTGGGAGAATTTTTGGGGCACCGGTTGCTACCAAGCGTTGCATCCCTCACGGGATGCAACCTAAAATCCGTATGCTAAAATCAACTTGTTTATCTCGCCGTAAGGCAAAAAACAACGTCAAACGTAGGGGCAGGTTTTAAACCTGCCCGCTTTTGCAACATTCCCAAACCACGCCCGAATAAACATCGCCGCTCCGTAATGTTTGGGACAACAAAGGGTCGTTTGAATGGGGAGGGGCGTCAGGGGGTGAGGCGACACATTTTTTTTAAAAAAGGTTTTAAAAATGGTTTTAAAAAAGATTTTTTAAAAAAACGGTAAAATCTTATGGGATGGCAGTGAATTTTTTTTTATTTTTTTATTGATTTTTGCCTGTGCATATATTATCTTATAGGGTTATAGATATTTAATCGTGGGATCAGTGATCCTATTTTTTCGTACAGAGAGGGCAAAATGAAGGAAAAGATTCACCCGAAATACGAAGGCGCGACGTTCACCTGTTCGTGCGGCAATGCCATTGAGACACGCGCGACTGTCGGGAGCAGGCATATTGATATATGCAACGAGTGCCACCCATTCTACACGGGCAAACAGAAATTGATCGACAGCGCGGGGCGTGTCGACCGGTTCCGCAAGCGCTACGCAAAAACGGCGGCCGCGCAGTAACAGGAGCCTATTATATCCCGGCACATATTCAACATATTCGCCGCGCCGGCCGTTTTGTCGCCACTTTTCTCCTCCGACGATAAAAACAAAGTCGGCGGCCAAGCGCTCATTGAGGGCGTGATGATGCGCGGCACGGAGAAAATCGCTTGGGCGGTACGCAAACCCGGCGGCGAGACTGTCATCGAAGCGTTCCCGTTCGTCTCCATCACCAAGAAAAAACCGGCGCTCGGGATACCCGTAGTCCGCGGGGTTGTGGGGTTATTCGAGTCGATGAAGTGGGGATATCGGGCATTATCGCGATCGGCGGATATTGCTATGGAAGAAGCGGAAGCCGCCCCGCCCTCCTCCGAAGAAGAACGCTCAACTTCAAAACCCAAAAAAGCGTCACTGAAAGACCAAATCTACATGGGCCTGACTTTCGTTATTGCTTTCGCGATTTCTATCAGTCTCTTCATGTATGCCCCGATGTGGATTGCTAACCGTGTTCCTTACGTCAAAGACACGCCGATGCTGTTCAACCTGATGGCAGGGGCGGTGCGGATTGTGCTGCTTCTTCTATATATGATGATGATAAGCCTGTGGAGCGAGACTCGCCGCCTGTTTGAATACCACGGCGCGGAACACAAGGCCATCCACGCCTATGAAGACGGCAAGGCGCTCACTATTGATAACATTGAGCCGTACACAACCGTACACGCGCGTTGCGGCACGAGTTTTCTTGTGCTCGTGGCGGTATGCGGCATCCTGATGTCCTCGGTGATCGACACCCTGCACATACAATACATAGGCGAATACGCAAATCTGTTTCATCGTTTTGGCCTCCGTTTGATATTCATCCCCCTGCTTGCCGGGGTGTCTTACGAGGCGCTGAAGCTATCCGCAAAATATCAAAAGTCGGCGATTGTCAATTTTATTATACAGCCTGGACTATGGGTACAAAAAATCACCACGCGCAAACCCGACAAATCACAGATTGAGGTCGCGATTAAAGCCTTAGAGGCCGCGGTATAACAATATGATAATCGGCAAAATAGAGAACATCTTACAACGTCATCGCGAGTTAGAAGAAGAAATGGCCTCGCCCGCCGTCACTTCCGACCCGTCGCTATTGGAAAAGCTTGGCCGTGAATACAACAATATGACGCGCAACTTGCCCACATTCAAAAGATATTTGGAAATAACCGACCAAATCGCGTCATCGCGCCAAATATTAAACTCCGAAACCGATGAAGAAATGCTCGAATTAGCCAAAGAAGAGCTTGACGCACTGGAAATCGAACTGCCCGAATGCGAGCAAAAGGCGAAATTATTGTTGGTCCCGCGCGACCCCAAAGACATAAAAAACGCAATCCTCGAAATCAGAGCGGGCACAGGCGGAACCGAAGCGGGAATATTCGCTGCCGACCTGTACCGCATGTTCACCTACTATTTTGAAAAAAAAGGATGGGGAGCGGAAATCCTGTCGTCAAGTTACGGCGATATGGGCGCGATTAAGGAAATCATCATAAACGTAAAGGGCGAAAACGCGTACGGAAACCTCAAATACGAATCCGGCGTTCACCGCGTACAGCGCGTACCGCAAACTGAAGCGCAGGGACGTGTCCACACGTCCGCCGCATCGGTGGCGGTATTCCCGGAAGCGGACGAGTTTGAAATGCAGATCAACCCAAACGATCTGCGGATAGACCTGTACTGCTCAAGCGGCCCGGGCGGGCAATCCGTCAATACGACACAATCGGCAGTACGGATAACGCACATACCCACAGGATTGATCGCTACCTGCCAAGACGAAAAATCACAGCACAAAAACAAAGCGAAAGCCATGAAAG
Organism: Chitinispirillales bacterium; assembly: GCA_031286265.1. GTDB lineage: Bacteria > Fibrobacterota > Chitinivibrionia > Chitinivibrionales > Chitinispirillaceae > GUT77. Next base: position 2,783 of record JAITUP010000081.1, read on the forward strand.
TCCTGCAAACGCGCCTGTATGAGATGGAATTAGCCAAGGTGGAAGCCGAGGAATCCGCCGCAAGAAAAAGCATGGTCAGCACCGGCGACAGAAGCGCGAAAATACGCACATACAACTTCCCACAAAACAGAGTTACCGACCACCGCATAAATCTCACCATATACAGCCTCGACAAATTTATCGTCGGCGACATGGACGAAATGATAGAGGCATTGTCAATCGCGGAAATGAATGAGAGAATCCAGGGATAGTTTGGCAATATCGTCCTCTACCTTCAAACGAGCCTTTGTTGTCCCAAACTTTATAAAGTCAAAGTTTTTAAAATCTTTTTTGGGGACGGGGCTCTGCCCCGTAACGCCCCGATACATAAGCCCCCTGCGGTCCCCCATAAGCGGCGACCGCTTACGGGGGACATGTGGGCATACTATCGGGGTAAAAATGTTAAAGTCAACTTGTTTATCTCGGCGAAGCCAAAAACAAACCACCCACATAAGAATGAACATCGCCTTTTCCGTTAAAACGAACCTTTGTTGTCCCAAACATTACGGAGCGGTGTCAGGGGGATAGGCGACACATTTTAAAAAAAGGGTTTTTAAAAAATAGTTTTTAAAATTAAAAAAATGCTATGGGACGGTAGTGATTTTTTTTTAATATTTTTGTTGCGGTATTGGCCAGCAGGGATTATATTGAATAAAGTAGCAGTGTTTTTTAATTTAAGGTTTCCTATCACGTATAATAGGGGGTCGGTATGAACATATCTGTTCATGGGAAAATCCGCGTGTTCTTGCGCGCGGTGTCGGCGGCGGCGATTCTTTTGACGCCAATATTAGCGGTAAACGGATTTGCACAAACAACGGAGGTAGACGCGCAAATACCGGTTGTTGTGAATGTGGGGGCCAATGTGGAAATAACCCCGCCTATCGGATGGGGCACGGGGGAGGAGGCTAACGTTACGGCCAACACTCAAAGGATGTTCGATATCAAGCTCATCCGCCGGCCGGCGCCGGAAGAACTTTCAACGTCGTCGGTCTCACTCCGACCGCAGACTAAAGCCACCGGTACCGGGGCATGGGTCAGCCGCAACCGCGGAAACGTTACCCTGAACTTACAGTCCCAGCAATATCAAAACGCGGCAATCTCTCTGTATTCGATAAACGGCAGACGGGTACTGAACGGCAGGGCGCCAGCGTCAAGCGGGGTGTCGAACATATCACGTTCCAACATTTCCGCCGGTACTTACCTGCTCTCTGTCAGAGGGGCAAATGGCAATTTTTTCGCAACCAGAGTAATCCACAGCGGTGGCAGGCTGAGTATCAACGTCGCGTTTAGCGGTGCGGCCGCCCCGTCATTAAACAGGAGCATGGCAATGATGGCCGATGCGGGGGAAGGAGAGTACGGGGAGTGGACAATAACCGTTACGGCGCCAGGGTATATAACCCAGTCGCGCAAATTCTATCCGGTAGAGGTCGATAATCCGCAGCAGTCGTTTGAGTTGACCGCGGTCAATCAAACAGGACACGCCAGTTTCATCGAAACCGTGAACGGCGTGGAGTTCGAAATGATATACATTCCGGGCGGTACGTTCAGGCTTGGCTGCGAAGGCGGCACCTGCCCACCCAGTACAGCCGCCGTAGACGCCACGGTCAGCCCCTATTTTATTGGGAGCGCCACGGTGACGAGGGCTCTGTGGCAGATGGTAATGGAAGGCACCACCTGCACCCCGCCTCAGTGGGGCGCCAACACCTGTAACAACCCCCAAGGGGGCCATACCTGGTACGATGCCCTGGAGTTTGCCTGCAGATTAAGCCAGCTAACAGGCAGAAATTATCGTATGATGACCGAGGCGGAGTTTGAGTACGCGGCAAAAAATCACCTCAGCAGCTTGGTATTGGGCAGCGGTTCGCAGGCCGAAGAATGGGCGTATAACACCTGGAGCGAAACGCATATGGGCGGGACGGATCCCGTAGGGCCGGGCAGCGGCACGCACAATCAGAAAACACGGCGCAACGCGCAGGGCATGGGCGACAACATAACAGGGCGCCTCATCCGTTCAATAGAAGGCGTCGGCCCCCTGTTGCGCCTGACCCTCTCGGCAGACACGGATTTACCGCCGGACTATATCCATCCGTGCCTGCTCCCCGCCCCGGCTATGGGCGCCGAACCAGTGAACTCTTACCGCGACCCGCGGTGGGTTACAGGCGGCAACGCCAGATGGTGGAGTACGAGTTTTGGCCAGAGCTTCGGTTTCATGGTTTGGGAAGACGGTACCGCGACCATGACCACTACCGGTTGGGGCGGCGGCACAACGCCCGGTCAGTGGTTCACCTCAAACAACATCACTTTCGTATTTGTCCCAAGTAATGTTACCGGTACGTCTCCTGTCAGAAGATACGCGTATATCTTTCTCAATGAATCGGTTGGGACGTATCTTTCCCCCCCTGTAGGTACTATGGGCGGCAATATGGTTATGTCCGGGAGAATAGAAAAGGAGGCAGTAAGCTACGTCGCCAAACCTGTCGTATCCAATCTGATGCGCGGCGAAGATTTGGCCAAGTCAATGGAAGGCTACGATACATACTACAGGATGGTCGACATGGTCAATCCGCCGATAAATCAACAGGATGCGCGGCTACTCGACGGACCGGATCATGGGTGGCTTCAAATCAACCGGGGCAGTGCGCACCACTACAGAAAAGACATAGACGAAGACGAATTTCGGTTCGTCGTTAGCGGAACTATGCTGGCCAACGGCAACTGGTTCACAATCAACAACACATTCCTGCGCGTAACGCACCCCGGATCGGGCAGCAACCCGCAACCGTATGTTGTTGATTATCTGTACGTTGTAACGCCGGATGGAAATAGCTTCAACCACAACTCATTCATGGGGTATGAGCGCGGAGATATGCGGGTGTTCAGGAAAACGGAAAACGGCAGCAGCGACATCACTAACTGGTGGCCCGCCGGCAGCGACGAGATCCCAAAAGGCCAAGCCCCTTCGTTTTACAGAACTCAGGCCATCGGTCAATCTACGTTTGTACCGGCGCCGTGTCCTTCGGGCGGCTGCTGATGAGGTAGTGTAAGGTAAGGCGTCGGGTTGCAAAACGTAAACAAAAAAGGGGTTGGCCTCAAAAGAGGCGGCCCTTTTTTAATAAAATATTTATGCATTGAAAATATCAGTGAAATGATGTATATTAAATATAAGGGGAGGATTGCCCAATGGCAGAGATACCGGCAGACGCAGACATTCTGCCGCCGTCGATGACCACATATTTAAGACGATACTCACGCATCCCGATGCGGAAGCGGCTCTTATAAGCCTTATTTCAGCAGCCTTGGAGCGGCAGATCACGGCAGTGCGGATTTGCAACAATGAGTTGCCGGTATCGGACGACGACGAGAAAAATGAGCGGCTTGACGTGAACTGCGTCGTCGATGACGGGGATCAAATCAATGTCGAGATGCAGGCATCGCCCCAAGTTGAACTTACGGACGACGAATACAAAAGTTTTATAAACAAGTACATCTATTACATGACTGATGTACACTCATCGCAAAAGTCGAAGGGCGTAAGATACCGCGACTTGGTACGGACGTATCAGGTAACGTTCTGTTGCCATCCGGTTTTTCCTGAAAGACCGTGCTTTGTCAGCAGGGGGTGTATGCGCTTTGACGACGGGTCGCTGATCAGCGACCAAATCAATATGGTTATCGTTGAGATGAGTAAACTCAGCGATGCTCTAAAGGGGTCGACGGAGGGTTTGTCGTTGCTTGAACAGTGGTCTCTGTTCTTTCGATTCGCACCCGAACCGGAATACAGGGAATTGATAAATAACATTATCAACCAAAACAAGGAGATTGGAATGGCCGCTACTCTTTTGATGGAAATAAGCCAAGACGAACACGAACGCGCTCGGCTAAGAAGTCGGCGAAAAGCCGAAACGGATAGGTACTCCGACATGGCAACTGCCGAGTTGAGAGGGGAAATGAGAGGGGAAATGACAAAAGCACTAAAAATTGCGAAAGACATGTTAGCCGATGGTGTAGACGCTGATACTGTGGCCAAATGGACCAACCTCACAGTCGACGACATCTTGCGCCTGAAGTAGCCACACAGCCCAACGTGTACATCCATACATAAAAATAATATTTGTGTATGACAATATCAATCTTTTTTATTTTTGGCGGATTGGTGATAATATCGCTACCCGTAATACCCGTAGCTCCGACTCCGAAATGCTGAAAATGCTTCAAAAAGGTTTCGCTGGAGAAGCAAAACGCGTAGAATGGCTCCAAAAACACAGATCTATTCACACCCCAAAGACTCTGGCTGAATTGGGCGGCAGACTTGCTGCCCGCTATAATAAAAATTCAAACCATAATTTGCATTGCATAATTCGTGGTATTTTGAATTTGCATTTTATACGCGGCATTACATATATTTATCCCTTGTGCGAATATCATGCCCCCCAATCACCCAAACACTAAGACAGGTGGAAATCATGGCGAATAATGGTAATAATACTGGCGGTTGTAACGTTCCCACGCAGGGGATAAAAACCGGCGAGGTCATTGGCGGGTTTAAGTTAGAGACGGTGCGGGAAATTCCTGAACTTCGCTCGACGGCTTACCAGTTTATGCATGAAAAAACGAAAGCGCGGCTGATACATCTATATAATGACGATGCCAACAACCTGTTTTCCATCGCTTTTCGCACGCCTGTAAGCGACAGCACGGGGGTGCCGCATATTTTGGAACATTCCGTTTTGTGCGGGTCGACGAAATTTCCGTTTAAGGATCCGTTTCAGGAACTGCTCAAAGGATCATTACAGACTTTTCTAAACGCGCTGAACTATCCCGACAAAACCGTTTACCCGGTATCGTCCCAAGTCGAAAAGGATTTCTACAATCTG
>JAITUP010000123.1 GCA_031286265.1 Chitinispirillales bacterium
CGGTCCCCCATAAGCGGCGACCGCTTACGGGGGACACGTGGGCATACTATCGGGGTAAAATGTTAAAATCAAAAACAAAACCACCCCATCGACTTGTTTTGACTTTAGCATTACACCCGACCGTAGGGTTTTAAGGGTAAGGGTTTTAGCGTAGTCGGTTTTAACATGGGGGCGTTACGGGAGATAGGCTATGCTCGAAGTGAGTGAGGGTGTACAGTGTACACCCTGCACTATGATTGAGAGAGGGAACTTTGAGCCCCTGTCACCAAAAGGTTTAAAAGATTTTGATTTTAATGTTTTGAAGTTGATTTTAACGTTGAGGTCAATTACCGCCGGGTTAATAACAAAACATATCATAATCACTCGCCCCAATAATTTTAGCCGTCGTTATTTGCCCGATTTCAAAATTGCCGGATTGTATAAAGACCCTGCCGTCTACTTCCGGCGCGTCGCCCATTGTCCGCCCCTCGTAGTTGAAATCGGGATCGTCGCTTATCCGGTCAATTATTATTTGAGTTTGCGTACCTATTTTAGCTTCAAGAATCTCGCGGCTTATTTCTTGCTGTATGGCCATCAACTCCTCACATCGCTTTTGTACAATATCGACACGTGTCTTGGGGCGCATGTCGTATGCGGGTGTGCCTTCTTCGGGGGAAAACGGAAAAACGCCCATTTTATCGAAACGCGCGAATTCGATAAAATCTTTCAGCCGGTTGAAATCGTCTTTCGATTCTCCCGGGAAGCCTATTATAAACGACGACCGCAGCGTGGCGCTCGGCAGTTTTCTTTTTATGCGTTCTATCAGGCCGTATATGTCTTTTGATAGCGGGCGGCGGTTCATCCCGGTCAGGATAGTATCGGAAATGTGCTGTAGCGGAATATCAAAATATGGGCAGATACGGGGCTCGGAAGCCACTAAATTCAACAGTTCATCGGTTACTAATTGCGGATGCAGATACATCATGCGTATCCACGGAAAGTTTGTCTGCTTCAGCAACGATTCGAGCAGGTGTATCAAATTTGTGCCGATGTCTCTACCGTAGAATGTTGTATCTTGGGCGACAAGTATTAATTCCCGCGTACCCTGCTCATACAGCCACTGCGCTTCGGTGATGATGTCGCGTACGCTTCTGCTTTTAAATTTTCCGCGTATGGATGGAATGACGCAGAAAGAGCATTTGTGGGAGCAGCCTTCGGCTATTTTTATGTATTGTGTGGATGTGGGTTCGGCTAATATTCTTTTAAATGACTCTTGGGGGTCTTTTTTAAATAGCGCTGATGAAATGACCGCCGCCCAATCGTCTACCCCCGCCCAGATATCCACCTCCGGAAACTCTTTTGTGACTTTGTCGCGATAGCGTTCCGAAAAGCATCCGCTGACGATCAGCGTTTGGCAACGCCCGGTTTTTCGGATTTCCGCCATTTCAAGTATGTTGTCTATAGCTTCTTCTTGCGCTTCCTTTATGAACGCGCAAGTGTTGACGATTATCACATCGGCCAGTGCGGGGTCTTCAACTACATCGTGTTCGTTATCGGCGAGGAGCGCTAAAATGCGTTCCCCGTCGATTTGGTTTTTGCTGCATCCGAGGTTTTGGATGGCGGCAGTCTTTGCCTTACCAGCCATCGCCCCTCTGTTCCGTCTCCTGCACGGGCGCGACTTCCACCACTATCGATTCCGGCTGGGATGCGGCGGGCTGGGATGCGGACGGTTGCGATTCGGGGGCCGGTGTCGGCCAGGGCCCTGCCGAACCGGACGCTCCCTGCGGCGGAGCGCTGAAGCTGACTCCGGCGCGGCGGTCGTTGGCTCTTCTGTCTACCCAGTATCTGAAACCGGCCGGGACGAGCGCCTCTTCGCCGAACGCCTGCGCTTCCGAGTAGGCGTCAAAGCCGCCGATACGGACGCGGTAGTATATCCCGAAGAGCTCCTGCGTGGGATTTTCAGTTTCGGCGATGTATGCCGGGAAACCCATGCTTTTCAATCTATCGACCATTCTGTCCGCGTCACGCCTCAACGGGGTAGAGTTCACCTGCACGACATAGCGTCCGCGCGGAGAGAAGTTGAACGATCCGGCTGGCCGGGCGGCTGCCGTCGGCGCTGCCTTGGCAGGGGGGGGGGTCGAACCCGCCCTCGCGGCCGCTTGCTGACGCTGGAAACGAGTAGTGGGTACGGCCACGGCCGCCGACGAATCCGTCTCCGCCGATTCCCCCCCTCCCTCTCCCTCGCTCATGTAAAATTCATCAAAAATGTCCACCGCATCGCTCGCCGGCGTATCTGTCTTGGATTTCGACTTGCCGAAATTGAAGTCCAAAAGGGATCTCTCACTGTCGCATCCCGAAAAGACGAGCGCCGCAATGCCCAGCGCGACCGCAACTATAGTTAATTTTTTGCCCATTATCACTCCCTATCTACAGGAAAGTTATTGACAGAAAAATTGCCACCAACCATTGTAATTTAATAGATGTTCTTGATAATGTCAACTTTTTTTATAAATTATCTAAATTTTATTTGTAACGGATTACCCGTCGTACCCTCCATAGTTCGGTTTTTAAGGAGAAAGGGCAAGCCGAAATCCCAAACCGCCGGTGCGAAAATCCGGCGCGCCGCGAAGACGGCTGGAAACGCGGCAACCCCCCGCACCGCCGCCAGTCCAGCTGCCACTGCGAATTACACGGTCTGAACCCGTAGGCGGCCCCGTGGGATTCGTCTTCGCTTTCTCTGTGTAGTTGCCATACCAATCGCTAACCCACTCCCAAACATTACCGCTCATGTCATAAATGCCCAACTCGTTAGCGGCTTTAGCGCCCACCGGATGGGTAGTGTTATCGCTATTTCCCGGCCACCAGGCCACCTTATCGACATCGTTGCTGCCGGCGTACACATACCCTCTGCTTTTCACACCGCCGCGAGCGGCAAACTCCCATTCGGCCTCGGTAGGCAAACGATAAAATTTGCCGCTCATCTCGTTTAGCCTCAAAATAAATTCCTGAACATCATCCCAACTGACATTCTCAACCGGATGCGAATCCATATCCGCTCCTGTTCGCGAAAAATTGAACCATGAAGGATTAGCGCCCATCACAGCCGTCCACTGGGCCTGAGTAATGGGATATTTGCTGATATAAAAACCGTTAGTAATAGTCACTCGGTGAGCGGGTTTTTCGAAAGACCAGCAGTCACTTTCATGCCTCTCCGTACACCCCATCTTAAAACTTCCCCTTTGAACAAATACCATCTCAAACACCGTATCGCCCGCGGGAAGCATAATGATGTCGCCGCTGGCCCTGCCATCACCACATCCCACAATAATCACCGCGGCCGTCACGGCGATCATAAGCGCATTCAAGTATGAAATCAGCAGCTTTCTTTTGTTTTTTTTCGGTTCATCTTGACTGTATGAACTTTTCTTCGACATCGCTTACTTCTTTCGTGATAAGTTAATAGTAGTGGTAATAAATATTTTTTTGGGGCCATAACTACACGCGATCGTGAGGCGCAGTCAGCGACCTTTTTAAGATATTTTTCTGGGGATATGCTGAGAAATGGATGGTATGAGTACACATGCTTACATGTA
>JAITUP010000143.1 GCA_031286265.1 Chitinispirillales bacterium
ATCGGGGCGTTACGGGGCAGAGCCCCGTCCTCAAAAAACAAAACCAAACTCAATAGATAATTGAGGTTAATTACCGCCGGGTTAATAGTTAAACACCTCACTGACGCGAATCTGTCACCGGCATCTCCATAATTATACTCTACACGTCGTTTTTTCCGATTACAAACGATTCTCCCGGTGCAGGGTAATGTACATTTTGGTACCCCTTGCTCCTCAACGCGTCTTTGAAAGATGCCGCCTGATCCGATTCACCGTGGTAGAGGAAGATATTTTTCAATCTTGCCGGATCGTTCAAACCTACATAATTCAACAAATCCCGTCTGTCCGCGTGGGCGCTAAAGGCATCTAAAATTTTTATCTTGCAGCGTACCTGGAACTCTTCGCCAAAAACTTTCACCGTTTTATGACCGTCCATGAGCTTCCGCGCCAGAGTTTCCTTTGCCGCGTATCCCACAAACAGCAGCAGCGTTTTCGGATTATCGACATTATTTCTCAGGTGATGCAAAATCCTCCCGCCCTCCGCCATTCCCGAACTGGAAATGATGACGTGCGGATAAGTTTGTCCATTCAACCTCTTCGATTCATCGATGTCCTGTATGTATGTCAGCCGTGGAAACTCGAACGGGTCTTCGCTGGCGTCCAAAAATATCCGTTTCGCTTCCCTGTCTAAATAATGCAAATACGAACGGTAGACCGCCGTCGCGTTGCAAGCCATCGGGCTATCTACGTATATTGGTATATCCGGCAATCTGTTTTGATTAAACAATTTATGCAAAACATATACAAGGTGCTGCGTACGCCCGATCGCGAACGACGGGATGATAACTTTTCCGCCGCCTGCCGCGGCATTGCGTATGATGGCGGAGAGTTCTTCCTCAACTTCGTCATAGCAGCCGTGATGCCGGTTTCCGTATGTGCATTCCATAATCAGCGCGTCAAGATCGCGCAAAACGTTCGGATCGTTTGTCAGCGGCATGTTTGGACGCCCGATGTCTCCCGAGAATCCAAGCCGTATGTTTTTTTGCCCCGGCTCGTCTATTTCGAGATGCACCCCCGCCGACCCGAGTATGTGCCCGGCATCGCGGAACATCGCCTCCACCCCCGGCGCCACGGTGAAAGCACGATTGAAGTCTACACCCACAAATTTATCCATCGCCCGCTCGACATCGTCTATGGTGTATAGCGGCGGCATCTTGGGCAGCCCCTGCCGCCTGCGGATAACGTTGACCCACTCCAAATCTTTCTCCTGCAAAAACGCCGAATCGCGCAACATGATCTTGCAAAGATCGATGGTGGCGGGCGTGGCATAGATCGAGCCCTTGAACCCTTGTTTGACGAGGTTTGGGATGTTGCCGCTGTGGTCGATATGGGCGTGGCTGAGGATCATCACGTCCACTTCGGCCGGATTGTAGAGAAAATTCAGGTTCCGCTCATAAGTTTCCTGCCGACGCCCCTGAAACAGGCCGCACTCGAGCAGAATTTTCTTGCCGTTGACAGTAATGAGGATTTGCGATCCGGTTACCGTCTGCGCCGCACCGCAGAATTTGATGTTCATAGCGTCCGATCCGTTTCCGTAACGTCATTGCCAACACAGCGAAGCAACAACGGCACATTATTTTTTCAGTGTGGAATGGTTATACCGACCCCGACAATTCAATATAGTATAAGGGTGCCTGTAAATCTTCTCTAAAAAACTTTTTAAAAAAAATAATTTTCCTATTGACACCAAGCCGGCAATAACCTATATTATGTGTGATTAACGTGAAATGGCAGTGTAGCTCAGTCGGTTAGAGCAGCGGAATCATAATCCGCGAGTCGGGGGTTCAATTCCCTCCACTGCTATTTTTCCTAACCCCAATAAAATCAACACCTTACGCAAAATCGAAAACCCATCAAAATCACCCCGAAGCCTACAAAACACCCCAAAATACCATAAAATGCCATTTAAAGGCCAACAACGAGGCCAACAACGGGTCAAAAATTTTCCAGAAAACCACGTTTTTTATAGCGTTTTTTGGTTATTTTGAACTAAATAGAGGCCAACAATTAGGGGGAAAACATCTTTTGACGGTCATAAGCACGAATTAAATGCTCATTATCAGGGTCATAATATTCCAACATTGCCGTCCCCGTCCATCCCGCACATCTTGCAATCCGCCAATCCTCTATCCCCGCAACCGTACGCTGATAGGCCACCGCATGGTGACGCAGGTCATAAAATTGGATGTCCGGCAGATTTGCTTCCTTTTTGACTTTGCGCCAGACAAACTTGTAATAATCCCCCATTGCCGATCCACAACAAAACGAATCATAGCAAAGGATTGGGGGATGGATGTAGATACAATAAATAGTAAACTAAGACGGCGGTAATATTTTATTCCGGGTTGTGTTCATATCCCATTTCTTTTAATTTGGATTTTGTGAATTCCAATATTTGGGAAGCGTCTTTTATGGCCTGATTCATGTCTGATTCGTCTACTTTCATTAGCGGTGGGTAGCGTGTAATAGCAACGTATAATGTTAGCGGTTGGCAAATTTTTCTTAAACTTTCAAAGTCAGCGGAATGCGTAACGCATTCATCAAGTAGTAAATCTAGATTATGAGTTTTATTTAGTATATTCCCACGTGCGATAGTGTATGCCTTCAATATCTTTTCTGCGGATTGTTGGCAATCGTAACATACTTTTCTGGGGGAATATGGATTACCTAAAGATTTTGCCATTGCAATAGCTGCGGCGTAATCTTCTTCTGCATATTTAATCCATTCTTTGACATCTAAATTATCCATTATCATAAAGCGTAACTCCATTGTTTAAGATTTCGTAATGAAATGAAGTAGGGCGTTTAGCGTGGTTATAAAATTCATTTTGTTCTAAAGCGAATAAATCTACGGCAGACTTCCGAACACCAATTAAATTTCCACGTAACTCTATAGTAACATCAATCGGACGTTTATCTTTCACCGATGTCAACACGCATAAATCAATATCACTATTGGGGTTTCCATCCCCACGGGCATGAGAACCGAACAATATGATCTTGGTTACTATCCCCGTTCCTACCAGTACTTCCACGACTCTATCTAACTCTGCTTTTACGGTATCGGTCATAAATACAACCTCCTAATATCAAGATAACATAACGGTAAGCCAAAAAGCAAATAAAAAAAATGGGGATAGGCCCAAAAGAATAAACCCATCCCCTTAAAACGTTGTGGACGCTTCCCATTAATAGTTAAAAGTTTGTGATATGGGGTTGATTAACCCTATATCAGTTAATTATAACACGCTTTTTACTACTACAAAATACGTTTAAAGGCCAACATTGAGGCCAACAATTTACTCAAAATATATAGTCAACCCCCCCCTAATTGGCCCAAAATCGCCGTTTTTAATCCTTAAAAATAGCAACTCCCGTAAAAACGCAAAAATTACGGAAAAATAAAATTTGATTTTCATTAAACCATTGATTATATTGGGTATAACAGGGTGTTTCTACGGGAATCATAATCCGCGAGTCGGGGGTTCAATTCCCTCCACTGCTATTTTTTTAAAAGTCTACAATGCCGAATATCCACGAGATAACCGCTTTTTTTGAAACGCTAACCGGTGTACTGTCCGCGCCCATATCCGTACTTGTCGGAGTCAGCGGGGGGGCGGATTCGGTGGCGCTCTTCTATGTATTACATGAAAATAGAGAAACATTTAACATAAATCGCCTTGGAGTAGCGCATATAAATCACGGACTGCGCGGAGATGAATCGGATGGAGACGAGGAATTTGTCAAAAATATAGCTGAACTGACCGAGACAGAGTATTATCGTGTAAAGTTAGACGACCCCTCCTCCGTTGGCGCCGGAATTGAAGACTGGGCACGGCAGGAACGATACAAATTCTTCGCCGAAACAATGAAAAACAACAACTTCGACTACACAGCAACCGCCCACACCGCAAACGATCAGGCCGAAACCGTGCTAATGCGCCTGATACGCGGAACTGGAATACGCGGGCTGCGCGGGATACTGCCGGTGCGTGAAGACAACGTAATAAGGCCCCTGCTCAACACCGAAAGGCACGAGCTCGAAAAATGGCTCGGCGAAAAAGGCCTCACATATCGTACCGACTCCACCAACATCGACGACAAATACCGCCGAAATTTCATCCGCAACCAAATAACGCCACTACTAACCGAAATAAACCCCGAAGCAATCAAAAACATAGCCTCCGCCGCGGAAAACGCCGCAAGGGCATGGGAAATCATCACTGGAAAAGTGGATATTTGGATAAAACAATATACATTAAAGGTGAACAAAGAAACATTCCACATCGAAAAAGAAGGCATCTTTGACGATAAAACAATAGCCGCTGAAGCCATAATATCACTATTTGACGCACACGGCATCCCCCCTTCAAAACAACACATAACCCGCGTAATGGAAGCGGTAAACCTATCAGCCGGGGAATACTTGCTACCGAACGGATGGAAATTTTATCCGAGGGAAGACAGGGTCTGTTTCGTACGCAGTTGACTGCACATCCTCACTCACTTCGAGCATATTAACCCGGCGATAATTAACCTCAATTATCTATTGAGTTTGGCTTTGTTTTTTGGTGACGGGGCAATATCAGTAATTTTCTTTGATCTTTTTTTGGTGACGGGGCTCTGCCCCGTAACGCCCCGATACATGAACCCCCTGCGGTCCCCCATAAGCGGCGACCGCTTACGGGGGACATGTGGGCATACTATCGGGGTAAAAATGCTAAAAACAAAACCACCCCATCGACTTGTTTTGACTTTAGCATTACACCCACCCGTATGGTTTTAAGGGTAAGGGTTTTAGCGTAGTCGGTTTTAGAATGGGGGCGTTACGGGGGCGGAGCCCCTGTCACCAAAAA
>JAITUP010000144.1 GCA_031286265.1 Chitinispirillales bacterium
GTTTATCATCCGTAACGCCCCGATAACGTAGCCCCCTGCGGTCCCCCATAAGCGGCGACCGCTTACGGGGGACATGTGGGCATACTATCGGGGTAAAATGTTAAAATCAAAAACAAAACCACCCCATCGACTTGTTTTGACTTTAGGATTACACCCACCCGTATGGTTTTAAGGGTATGGGTTTTAGCGTATTAGGTTTTAACATGGGGGCGTTACGGGGGCGGAGCCCCTGTCCCCAAAAAAAGATTTTGAATTTGAATTTGATTTGGATTTTGACATTAAGGTCAATTACCGCCGGGTTAATAATAGCGCAGATCAATACAAAACATCCGTCTCGAATCCCGCAACAGAAGCCGGCCTTCCACGAGCGCCATGGGGCCCCAGGCGTCTACGCCGTTTGAGATTCTTACCGACCCGCGTTTTTCAAAGCGCCGATCCGAAATGGACGCGACGGTTAGGATACCATCGTCGCTCAGTATATAGAATTTATCGTTGGCGATAATAAAAGGGCCAAGCCCAAACAGTTCGTCTTGCCCGCTTGTCCATCTTATTGTCGTTGGGTCCAGAGCGTCCGCACAGACAAATTGATCGCGGTGCGCACCGGCGTCTTTGGGGAGGACGGCACAAAGGAGGTTGTTGTAATATAACGGGGTCTGCTGCTCGGATGCCAACGCGTCTCTTACGCCAAAACGATCCGTCATTGTTATTGAAAATTTGTCGTCGCCTTGATTGTAGTTAATCCTGAACATCGCGCTGCCGGCCCCGTATCCCGCGGTCATAAATATTCTGTCGCCGCTTATGGGTACGGGAGACGGCGCAACCACCGAATTGTTGAAATCGCTTGTCTCAAAAAGTATGCTCCCGCGGTCTTCGCCGTCCGCGGCGACGCCCACGATACCGCCGATCGCGACATAAACGTATATTCGTCGCCCGTAAAACTCCATCGGTATCACGGATGAATGCGACATTCTCCAGTTGTGCCTGTTTGGCGTTTCCCAAAGAACTTCGCCCGTCATCTTGTGAACGCCTATGAGGAGCGCTTGTGGCCCCGCAGGCGCTATCACCGCTACGGTATCGTCAATAAACGGGCATTGACCCGTATACCAAAGGGGGACTTCCGTGCCGTATTCCCGCACTAAATCAATCCCCCAAAGAAAATCTCCGCTAACGGCGTGAACCGCCATCACATGACACTGTGGGCCAATAGTTACGACGGCGCTGTCGGTAACGGCCGGAATCGTCCGCGACATGCCGTGATTACGCCTTACCTTTACATTGTATCCGCGCCGCCAAATTTCTTCCCCGGTGTCAAGCGACAAACACCGCAAAATGTCCGCCTCCGCCTCTTCATCATAGTCAAGCACATAAACCCGCCCATTATGCACCGCCGGGGCGGCATGACCCTCGCCCAAATCTATCGCCCATAAAACGGTCGGCGAACTTCCATCCGCAAAATCCCGTAGCGGGATATTTTCCACACTGATATTATCAACACCGATGCCGCGGAAATGAGGCCACGATGTTTTTACCGACGATGGGGGAGGGGGATCATCAGAAGCATAAAAAATACTGCCGATTGTCGACGACGACGAAACGTCCGCCGCTGAAGCGTCGAGCGGTTCACCGTCCGTGCCCGGTATCCGCTCCGTTATCTCAAACACCGGCTTATCCAAAAACCACCAAAACAAAACGACAATCCATACAATGTTGGCAAATATAAACACACTCCAAAACCAAGGGCGGCCTGTTGGCAAGGGTAGATTGTTATTATCGTTTTGCATAGAAAAATCTACGTTTGCCTATACCCGTCAAAAAACTTTCTAATCCTGTTCATAGCCTCCACCAAGTCGTCCGGCTGCGGCAAAAATACTACTCTGAAATGATCCGGCTGAAACCAGTTAAACCCGCGTCCGTGGATCATTAATATATGTTCGCTTCTCAATAGATCGTATATCATCTTCTCATCATCCGTAATATTGAACTTCTTCACATCAACCTTAGGAAACAAATAAAACGCTCCCTGCGGCTTAACGCAAGTAATCCCCGGAATATCCGTGATCATCGAATGGCTGATATCTCTTTGCTCCCGCAGCCGGCCGCCCTTGCGCGTCAAATCAAATATGCTCTGATACCCGCCAAGCGACGTCTGGATAATCGACTGTCCGGGCACATTGCTGCAGAGACGCATCGACGCGAGCATCGTTAGCCCTTCTATATAGTCCTTGGCGTAGTTTTTAGCGCCGCTCACCACCATCCAGCCTACCCTGAAGCCTGCCACGCGGTAGGTTTTCGACAGGCCGTTGAAAGTGACGAACAAAATATCGTCCGCCAAGGATGCCATCGCGGTATGTTCGGTATCGTCGTACAAAACCTTGTCGTAGATTTCATCGGTAAAAACGATTAGTTTGTGTTCACGGGCGATTTCCACGATCTGCTCTAAAATTTCAACAGGATACAGCGCGCCGGTCGGATTGTTCGGGCTTATCACCACGATGCCTTTGGTGCGCTGCGTAATCTTGCTCTTGATGTCTTCAATGTCGGGGTACCAATTTGATCCTTCGTCGCATATATAATGCACCGCCCGGCCGCCCGACAGATTGGCCGCCGCCGTCCAGAGCGGGTAGTCGGGAGAGGGGATGAGCAACTCGTCCCCAGTATCGAGCAAGGCTTGCGTGGCCATCAAAATGACCTCGCTCACGCCGTTTCCGATATAAATATCCTCAATCCCTACGCCGCGGATGTTTTTCTGCTGGCAGTATTGCATAACCGCCTTGCGGGCAGGGAAAAGCCCTTTCGAGTCGCAGTACCCTTCCGATTTGGTCAGGTTGAGTATCATGTCGTGGATGATCTCATCAGGCGCCATGAGTCCGAACGCGGCAGGGTTGCCGGTGTTCAACTTGAGGATTTTTTTCCCCTCGTCTTCAAGCCGCTTGGCCTCCTCGACCACAGGGCCGCGGATATCGTAGAGGACGTTATCGAGCTTTGTCGATTTTTTTACGGTTATCATTTTTACCCTTATAAAAAAGTCAAAATCCAATGGACATTTCGAGAATACGGTAAATATACTATATGTGTGTGTTATTATTGCCGGAGTTTTTAAAATTTTTTCAAAAAAGAATAGATCCAATCGAGTTATGGTAAAGGTTTTTTACCCAGACGAAATTAGGGGCCTAAAAAAAATAATATTTTTTGCATTTTTAAGAAACCAAATATTATCTTCTAATGACCGTGCCGCCGTAGGCACAAAAGGGTAATGTGAAAATATAAATTTACTAT
>JAITUP010000191.1 GCA_031286265.1 Chitinispirillales bacterium
TTTTGATTTTAGCATTTTTACCCCGATAGTATGCCCACATGTCCCCCGTAAGCGGTCGCCGCTTATGGGGGACCGCAGGGGGGCTAATGTATCGGGGCGTTACGGGGCAGAGCCCCGTCACCATAAAAAGATTTTTAAAAACTATTTGGTATTGCCCCGTCATCATATAAAAAAACAAAAAAACCTCCCCTTGCCCAATATAATTCATGCCATATCCGGTCTCGCAAATATAATTTTCCAAGGCGCGCCTTGGCAGGATTAAAGAAACATTTGCGTTTATCCATGTTTTTATATTATTTTATCTATTATGAAACCGTTACTCCCTCTTGGCATTCAAGATTTCGTGGACATCCGTGAGCGTGATTTTTTGTATGTAGACAAAACCACGCGTATTCACGAATGGATCACCGGTTCCGGTAAGCCGTTTTTTCTTTCGCGCCCGCGGCGTTTCGGCAAGTCGCTTTTGTGCTCGACGCTGGAGGCGGTTTTTGAGGGGCGGCGCGAACTTTTTGGCGAGATCGCGGGGCATCCGGCACTCGCTATCGATTCGCTTGACTGGGAGTGGAAGAAGCATCCGGTTTCCTTCTGTTCGACAAAATTTTACAATAAAAAAATATGTACCGGCTACAATTATATTATATTATGGCATGATAATTCTTAAGATTGGCCCCTCCGAAAACGGTTCCCGCCTTGATAGGCTTTTGCGCAAGCGGTTACCATTGTTGGGATTGTCGAGCATATACGGCTTGATCCGCAAGGGCGCGGTGCGGGTTGATGGGAAAAAAATTAAGCAGGACTATCGCCTCAAAGAGGGCGATGATCTGAAAATTGATGTTGACGAATCGGAATTCCAATCGGAAGAAAAACCGCAAAATTCACTTGCCGATTTGGTGAGAACAGATTTTTTCAAACGCAATTTTAGTGTACTATACGAAGACCCGTCTATACTGATTTGCAACAAACCGGCAGGATTGGTAGTCCACTCCGGTAGCGGCCACAGCAACAGCGACAACCTGATCGATTTAGCAACCGCCTATATTTTGTCAAAGTCAGCTCCGCCACAAAAATCAGCAACAGAGCCCGAAACCCCTGTGCTGATGCACCGCCTTGATCGCGATACCTCCGGCGTTATCATGCTCGCGAAAAATAAGGGCGTCGTCCGTGCGCTTCACGACGATCTGCGCGCCGGAAAGTTCACAAAACAATACGCCGCCATCTGTCACAACCGCCCGCCGGAATATGAGGGCACCGTTACGTTAGGCATGAAAAGACGGGACAATAAAAACGCGGGAATGAAAATGAGCGTTTCCGAAGACGGAGCGGCATCAAGCACAACCTACCGTGTTCTCGGTTACCAAAACAACATCTCCCAACTAGAAATCCTGCTGCACACCGGCAAAACTCACCAAATTCGCGTCCACATGTCCCACCTCGGCGCTCCCATATTGGGTGATGAACGTTACGGCAACCACCGCTTGGACAAGGACGTCTTTTCATCCGCGTCAAAAAAGGCTATCGCCAAACGTCTATACCTGCACGCACACAAGTTGAGCTTCCCCCACCCCAAGACAAAAAAGTCGATGACGATCACCGCCCCACTTCCCAAGGAATTTGCTTTGGCGCTGGAGAATCCGTCGCATCATTTAAAAATCTGATTTTGAGGTATATACTCATTCTACTTTAAAATGTTTTTTGCGCGGAATATTTGAGGCTTCGACAGCAACGTCATTGCGATAGCACGCGCCTATTCACCCACCTTAACATCAAACCGCAAATCACTCAAGACCCGCGCTTCCTTATGATGTTGCTTTCCGAGCTTAACTGTGAAATGCGGGAACTCTAATCGTTTGGGATAGTTTGCGCGCAGGTCTTCAAAAAAACCTACCTGTTTTTCTTTGGGAACAGAGTAGATATGTCTGAATTGTTCGTCATCGTTCATAATAGAATACGCGCCTTTTATTCCATCATATACGGGATTTGTCGATGCGCTCAAGTCGATGACTTTTTTCTGGCTGTGCAATTCGTGTTGGGCTGCGTCCCATGTGATTTCCTTAAAAAAGAACGCCCCCGCGCTTCTGTAAATCATATCCGTGCCCCGCAACTTTCCGTCTATCGAATATCCGGCGACATGCGGCGTCGCGATATCCGCAAGACGCAACGTCTCAACGCTTATTGCGGGTTCTCTTTCAAAAACGTCAAGCACAATTATCCCAAGCCGTGAGCAGACCATTTTGAAGCTTTTTTCGTCTATCACCCTCCCGCGTGACGTATTTATCAGCGCCGCCCCCTGTTTCATCCGCGCGACAAATTCCGTATTGACAATATGATAAGTCGCGTCTGAACCGCTATCGACAAGCGGCACATGCAGCGAAATGATGTCGCAACTTTCGAGGACTTCGTCGAGCGGGCGATAGATGCTGCTTCCTGTCAATGCCTTTTTGGGCGGGTCATTAAGCATACATTCCATGCCGAGGGCCGTAGCTAACCGGCATACCCGGCTACCCACGTTCCCCGCGCCGATAATCCCAAGTTTGAGTTCGCAGAGGCTGCGCCCGCTCTTGACACTAATCTCCATTAACGCCGCCACGACATACTCTGCCACCGAATCCGCGCTTGAGCCGGGGGCATGCGCAAAACCTATGCACTTCCTGCGCAGATAATCCGTATCGATATGATCCACCCCGATAGACGCGCTGGCGACGAACTTGACGGGCAACCCCTCAAGAAGCGCCTCGCCAACCCGCGTCACCGAACGGACGAGCAAAATATCGGCATCACGCAGAAGTTCCCGGTTGATTGCGCTACCGGAAACGGTCATGACCGCGCCGAGGCTGGAAAAGGCCTCTTCAACCTTAAATATCTGTTTGTCAGCTACAATTTTCATTGATATTTCAATAAACGCATTCTGTAATGTTATACTCATTCCACTTCAAGATGGCATCTGCGTTGTCCGGCGACATCACGGAGTAACGTGCAGTCGTTGGGCGATGTAGACGCTATTTTAAAGTGGAACTACTATATTGTTCCCACAACTCACGATTGAATAGTGCGGACATCACCTGCTCTAAGCGCTACCATCGGGCAGTGTGGCGCAATATTTAATCGGTATCTCAACAAACGATATAGTAATATATATGTTGGTGGCGGGATGATGGGGAAAATAATTATTAATCCTACAGCAACCGCCCCAACAACTCCACCGCTTCCCCAAATTCATAGTTCTTCAGCGCGTTTGATATTTTGTTCAGCGTGTCGTTTTTTTCATCGCCAAAATCATATTTTTGCAGTTCATCCACAATCTCAACAGCCGCGTCGCACCTGTAAGCCTCCGCGGATTGCAGGGCGGCTTCGGCTTTTTCTTGCAGATAGGCGGCATCACCCTTTTTGCGGAGTTCGGTGGTATTGTCGTCGAAATTAAATATGTCTCCGAGCTGCTTGTGCAAATCACGCAGATTTTCTAAAAATTCAGGCAATGCCTCCTCGCAAAAATCACTCCTCCCCTCCTTGGAGGCTTTCTCCAGCTCAAACGCCGTCCGTGAGAGTTCCATTGCGCCTATCGTTGACAGTGACGATTTCAGGCCGTGTATCAATATGAAGAAATCAGACAAGTCGCCGCTTTGCAAAAAACTTTCCAAATTGTCACAATCATGCGGCAATTTGCCGTAGCACAGATCGAGCGTTTCACGGTACACTTCTTCTATGCCGGCTACGCGGTTTTTGCCTATTTCTACGTTGATATATTTTATCTTCGCGGCGGCTTCCCAAATACCGGCCAGCTTACGGCCGCGGTCTACGGACACTATCATGTTGAGAGCGTCTTTCATCATACTTTCCATTTTCTCGATGGGTATCCATTTTTTCAATATGTCGCTGAGCGTGTCAAGTACAATGGGTTTTGAGACGTAGTCATCGAGGCCGCTTGCTAAGAATATTTCCTTAACGCCTTGCGTCGCGTTTGCGGTCAGCGCTATTATGGGGAGTTTTGCGTATTTTTTGCCAAGCTTTCTGATTATGCCCGTCGCTTCTATACCATTCATTTCAGGCATCATGTGATCCATAAACACTAGATCATAATCGTTTTTTTGAACCGCGTCGATGGCTTCCTGGCCAGACGCCGCCAAGTCGACGACGATGTCGAAGAGATTGAGCAACCCGAGCGCTACTTTCAAATTCAGCGCGTTGTCGTCCACAACGAGCACTTTCGCCCCCGGCGCTTTGAACTCAACCTTGTTTTTGCTTGCGGCGTCAATACGTTTGATTTTGCTTTCATCGCCGTCTTCCCGCGGGATGTAGACGGTAAAAAGCGAGCCCTTCCCAAATTCACTTTCTATTTCCACTTTGCCGCCCATTATCTCCACAAATTTTTTGCTTATGGGAAGTCCGAGGCCGGTGCCCTGCACGTTGCGATTTTTTTCTATATTAGCCCGCTTGAAAGGCGAAAAAATACCCTCTCCCTCTATGTCTTCATGCTTGATGCCTACACCGGTATCACGTATCTCAAATATCAACTGTTTGTCGGTAGCGGATATTTTAATGCCCACATGCCCGCGGCTTGTGTAGTTGACGGCGTTGGCGCAAATGTTTATCAACGCCTGTCTGAGCCTTACATCATCCCCGAATTGGCAGCTCGGCAAATTATCACAGCTCTCATGCTCAAATTCCAGCCCCTTTTTCAGCGCCATAAGCTTAAACATGGATGTCAGGCTGGAAACGAACTCTTGGAAGTCGTAGTTTATAGGGCTAAGTTCAAGTCTCCCCGCTTCTACTTTTGAAATATCGAGAATATCGTTTACTATGGATAATAGCGAATGCGAGGCCATGCAAATATCCTTGACGTAGTTTCGCTGGCGTTTCGACAGGCACTCCGTAGACAGCAGATCAGACATTCCTACTATGGCATTGAGCGGCGTACGGAGTTCGTGCGACATGTTTGCCAAAAACTTGCTTTTCTCCTCCGACGCTTCGACGAGCATGGCTTCCACGGTCTTGTGCTCCGTGATGTCGCGCGCTATGCTGAAGAGCCCCAACAACGCGTCGTTTTGGAAAAAGGGGACTTTTATCGTTTCGAGGTGCTGTTCCACGCCGTTGCTGTTTTTCAATACATCATACATTATAACATTTTGACGCTCGGTAATCACTTTTTGATTCATCTCGTTGAGACGGTCAATTATGGCTTGCTGTCCCGGGAATACGACCTCGTCGGTTTTCCCGATCGGATCATTTCCGGTTAGCCCGGTGAAAGTTCTGAATGCTTTATTAACATTAATGTAGCGCAGGTTTGTGTCCATGTAGAAAGCTATATCCGGGATGATGGAGAATACTGTAGACAATTTTGCCGATTCGAGTTCGAGATTTTTGCGCAATATCTTATTTTTCCAGAACAGGAAAAAAAACACGAGTAGCGCGACGGTTATCGCGAGAATCATCACGTACGTGTGTTGCAATCTCTGCTGTAAAGTCTCCTTTGAATAAACAAACGAGCGATTCATCCAACTGTCTCTGATGGTTTTGACATCAATGTACTCTATCGCCTTATCGACAATGGAACGCAGGTACGCTTCGTTTCTATTATAACCTAAAAAAGCTTCCTGCATCTCGTCAAAACCGATGTTTACCTTGAACCCCACCTTTCCGTGGTAATTGGTCATTGCCCAAAGCATGCTTTCCGCAAGCATCACAAGGCACTGTTCGCCCCTCTCGAGCGCGGTAAGAACTTCGCTGCCTGTGGGGTAAACAGTAACGCGATTGTGGCCGGGGAACCGCGAATAAAATTTTTCAGAATGTATGGATCCTTGGACTACTCCTACCCTGTGATAATATACCTGATATCTCTCAAGAGATGGAAAATCCTGCCTCGAAAGCAGCGCGTAGCGGGACGAGAGGTAGGGAGCGCTCGCCCACAAAAAATCGTTCTTCCGTGATTCCGAAAAGAGAAGATGCGTAGCTAATGAAATCTCGCCGCTCCTCAATTTGTCTATTATCTCCGCAAGCGGTGTGGTGTGATCGGTAACTGTCTCTTCAAATCTTATGCCCGTGAGTTTAGTCACCTCGACAAGTATATCCGGCGCTACGCCCTGATACTCCCTTTCCACGTGATTATAAAAACTCGACGGGTACGCGTCGTGCATAAATCCAACGCTGATAACACCATCGTTCTCCGCTTTGAGGTATTTGATATACCTCCGCTCGTCGTCGGTAAAAGAGTTGAACAGCTTGCACCTGAGATATTCCATCCGCCTTTCTTCATACATCCTCGATATGGTCTCTATGCCGCCCGCATCGCTCAAATATTTGTTAAATATCGAGATAAACGGCACGAGTTCATCATTGGCGACCGCGATTGTGATGGGAACATAAGCGGAAGACGCGGAATCGCCCATGCGGCGACCCGCGATAGGAAACGTTCTGTGATAGCGCTCCGCAACTCCGGGAACCCCGGCGATACCGTATGCGAAGTCAAGCTCCCCACTGTCAAAATCGGCGATGAAGGCGTCAAAGTCATCGGCTTCGCCGCGATCGTACGGCATAAAATTTATACCGAAGAAATCACCCATAAATTCAAAAAAAACCGCCGAAAAATCGGTGTGCGCCCCGTCATTGTCGCCTATTTCGAAAAAATCCGTGCCTATAGCATCCCCATAAACAAAGCTGTCCCGCTTCGCCTTAAACGATTCGATCGCTTCAATCTCCTCAGGCGTGGCTCCGGGAACGTCTGTGTATAGCTTCACATTGACGACGGGCAAAGCGGCGCCACAATCCTCGTTCCCGCAAACAGCAAATAAAATAAGCGCCGATACGGCAACAAATATAATGATACGCTTCATAAAAACAGATTCCCTGCGCAAAATTAAAGAAAACTACCCAAGCACCTTCTTGATTTTCGATTTGGTAATGTAGGGGTTTACCGGTTTCACGATAAAGTCGATCGCTCCGGCTTTTACCGCCTTGTGCAGATATTCCCTTGTCGTGTTCCCGGTCAAAAATATAATCGGCGCGCATTGCTCATTTTCTCTCAGCATTGCCGCGAGTTCAAAACCGCTCATATTGGGCATCTCTATATCCAATATAAACAAATCGGGAGTAAATTTACTAATAAAATCCATGGCCGCCGCGCCGGAAGTCACACCGTGAAAATCGTAGCCGGCATCCTGCACAACCGCCTTCATAAGATTCAAAGTGACCGATATGTCGTCGACCACAAGTACCGAAAAACGCTTGCCGGGAATCACCGCGGGATATCTGCGTGTCTTCGGCTTCACATCCTCCGCCGCCCTGTACTGCTCCATCTGAATATCAACCGACAGCGTGGCCACATCCGCCCAAAAAGACAGCAGGTCGCTCTCGAGCTTCTCGGAATCGACCTCGGCGGCGCCGACGCTTTCCTTAGCCTGCTCGCATTCCTGCACCAAGTCAACGGCGTGAATGCCAACAAGCCGGTCCGACAACTCCGTAAGGATATCTGACAATGTCTCGTTGTCGCCGATAAACAGCGCACGCTTGAAATCGGCCTCGTAAACCGGAAATTTTTCCACGAACTCCGACAACTGCCCGCAATAATAAGCGTCGAGAGAACCGCCATCCGAGTCATCATCAAACAAACCGGACAGGTCTAAACCGCTAATGGATAACAACTGCTGCCTGCTGAGCCTCATTTTACAAGTATCTCCCCCGCAAAAAACTTATGTTAATCTTAACACGCGGAACCCTATATATTGCGTACCCCCAACAAGTAATATACATTATGTATTGTGTAAAAGGATTATAATTAAAAATTATTTTTTATTCGCGTCGACAATTCCTTCCGCATATTCGTCCGCGGCCTTGCTCGTACTGATCCGTTTTTCTTTTGCGAGAGCGATTATCTTTAGCGTCGTATCGTATATTTTATCCACTCTGGTATTTACGTAATCGATATCATAGCGCCAATTTGGGTCTTCAATCTCTATGCCGCAGTTTATCACGCCGCCCGCGTTTACTATATAGTCGGGCAAATACAGAATATCCATATCGTTCAGCGCGTCTCCTACAGACGCGTCCATTAAAACGTTATTGGCCGCTCCGGCTATCAGACGGCATTTTAGCCGATTTATGTTTTCCCCGTTGAAAACGGCTCCCATCGCGCAAGGCGCGAATATATCACAATCCGTCGCCAATAATTCTTCGGGGTTCACAGCAACCGCCCCAAGCTCTTTTACAGCCCTCTCCATTGCGGCAGAGTTAACATCATACACTTTAAGCTTCGCGCCTTCCTTTCGCAGATGCTCGCACAGCGCGTAGCCCACATTTCCAAGCCCCTGCACGGCGACGGTTATGCCCTTGAGCGAGTCCGTGCCAAATTTTACGCTCGCGCCGGCCTTTAAGCCCATATACACGCCGCGCGCCGTAAACGGGGACGGATTGCCGCTCACCGCCGGGGTGCCGGAGACGTACTTTGTAACCTCGTTCATCATCTCAACATCCGCGGCGCTTATGTTTACATCCTCGGCGGTATAATATTTGCCGCCCAACGTATCGATAAATCTCCCGTAAACGTGGAAAAAATCCCTCGATTTCAGTTTTTGAGGATCACCGATGATTACCGCTTTCCCACCGCCGAGCTTGAGCCCCGCCGCCGCGCTTTTCAGCGTCATCCCGCGGGAAAGGCGCAAAACGTCGAAGAGCGCCTCCGCCTCCGTAGCGTAATCCCAAAAGCGCGTACCGCCCAGCGCAGGCCCCAACACGGTATTGTGAACCGCGATAATCGCATTAAGCCCGACCCTCTCATCACGCACAAAAACAACTTGCTCGTGGCCGTATTTGCCCATTTCCTGAATAACGCTCATATTTTACCCCGTTTGCGTCACAAAACTGTTAAATGTCAACGCCCCACCGTAATTTTGCCCTTCCGAAAAATGTAAAATAATATTATCTCCCCGGGCGATGCAAAAAATATATCCTTATCAACCCAACATTTTTGCGATTGCCTCTCTCTTCCACTCGCTGAACGTGTCGTCCAAAATCCTCTCCCGCGCCGTTCTCGTCAATTCCATATAAAAATGTATGTTATGCAGCGTCATCAGCCTTATCGCTAAAATCTCGCCCGCCATATAAAGATGCCTGATATAGGCGCGGCTGAAGTTGCTGCAAGCGTAGCACGTGCAACTTTTATCGAGCGGACTCTCAAAATCTTTCGTATACGCCGCGTTACGGATGTTCAGCTTGCCCTCACTCGTAAACGCCGACCCGTTTCGCGCGTTCCGTGTAGGCAGCACACAATCAAACATATCAATCCCGGCGTCAATACATTCAAGTATGTCAATCGGCGTTCCCACGCCCATAAGGTAGCGCGGTTTGTTTTCCGGCAGGTGCCGCGCCGTAAACCGCGCGGTTTTGTACATCGTTTGCATGTCCTCCCCCACCGCCAAACCGCCAATGGCATATCCGGGGAAATTCATGGCCACAAGCTCGCGGGCGCAACGCTCGCGCAGAGGCTCCAACACCCCGCCCTGCACAATTCCAAAAAGATGCTGCGGATAACCGTGATAAAAATGCAGCTTGTGGTGATGCTCAAGACAACGTTTGGCCCAAACGAGCGTACGGTCGACCGCCGCTTCCACTTTCGCGGGCTCCGCGCTCGACGGCGGACATTCATCAAACACCATAATGATATCCGCGCCAAGATCATGCTGTATCTCCATAACCCGCTCGGGCGAAAAAAAATGGCGCGACCCGTCTATGTGCGACTGAAATTCAACGCCGTCATCGGTTATCTTCGATATATCCCGCAGACTGAAAACCTGAAACCCGCCGCTATCTGTGAGTATGGACCCGTTCCAACTCTCAAACTTATGCAGCCCCTTCGCCTCGCTAATAAGCCCCGCCCCCGGTCTCAAATGTAAATGATAGGTATTCGCAAGTATAATTGAACACCCGCACTGCCGAAGTTCAAGCGGCGACATGGATTTGACCGTGGCCTGCGTGCCGACCGGCATAAAAACAGGCGTTTCAATGGTACTGTGTGCCGTATAAAATACCGCCGCCCGTGCGGCCGAAGCGCTACCGGAACCCACAACACGGAATGAGAGTTTGTCTGGCATATTATAAAAAAAACCTCTCCAAGGGTGACACACCATTGCTGAAAACCGTTAATACGCTAATACCGAATATAAATCGCGCCGAGCTGTTCAATGCAAATTTTTTTTACCCCAAATTGTCCAAACGAAACACTTCCGGCTAACTAATTATCCCCTCCATCAATAACATAATCCCGCCTGTGATGACCGGGACGGCGAGGTTATCGTTAATTACTAATTTGTTGGTGATTTTTAGCGGTATCAGTTCAAAGATCGTTATGGAAAAAGCCGCCGCGAGCGCTATCCATACATTAACGGTTCCGCCCCATGCATCCAAAACCCACGGTAAATGCGGAAAAAGGGCGTAAAACAGGATCATACAGAGCGTGAAGCAGGCGGTGCTGCCCTCAAGGCTCTTTTTGCCGATCTTTATCCGCCCCACGCTAAGCCCCACAACCGCCGCGATCGCGTCGCCGAGGATGAAGAGGGTCAGCGCCATCATGGAAATATGGCGATGGTTGATAAAAATTAACGAACAAATCAGCGCCGCCCCGATAACGTAGGTACTGCCGGTAATCTTGGCGTCTTCCTCCTGCCTCAGCATGTGGCCAAAGCATTTGTAAAAGATTTTCTGCACCGCCGGCACCCGAAATCTAACCTGCTCCACAATCACCGACCCGAAAAACAGGAAGGCGAGAATTCCCACCGGCACGGCGTAGGGAACCGCAAACCCCATCATCTCCGCCAGCCGCTCGTCCGGCAGGTAAAATATCCCCGCAGGCATTAGAAGGGCAAATAAATGAAGCAACTTGCGAGTAATTTCCTCTTTCCTGAGAGCCATTTTGTTTTTTCTCCGTGGTAGGTTATGTTTTTGTACCGTCATAATATATATTATAGGAGGTAGGGGGGGTGTTAATTATTGAAGTGATGATTAAATAATATCTTTTATCGACAGGAATTAGTACCATTATGCCAACAAAACCAATCGTTTTAGCGATGCTCATTTGCGACTACTACTACCGCGATGTGCACACGGGCAAGAGCATCCTTTCCGGCACATTCAGCTCCATCAACAGCGCCGGATTCCCCTCCAAGCATGGCAACTGCGCGATATACATCGCCATGACCGATGTCGCCGTGAGCGGCGAGGCACAGCTTGTTTTCCGCAAGGAAAGCGGGTCGTTCTCCATGTCCATGCCGCCATGGGTGGTAAATCCGTCTGACAACCGGCGCGCGGTCGTGGAGATTGGCGGAAACATCAACGGCCTGCCGCTGCCGGAAGAGGGCGAATATGAATTTGTACTGCTGTGGAACGGAATGGAAGTGGCGCGGAGGCGGCTCATGGCGGTGAGAATCAACATGAGCGGCGAACCGGAACCCGATCCGCTCGGAGGATATGATCCGGCCGGAGATTACCCAATGTAAGCTATTTATCAATTACACAAATAAAAAGGGAATACTTAAATAATATGGATACCACCGCAATAATCGCAAAAATCGTAGGGCTCGTGTTGCTTTGCTTCACCGCGCGATCTGTGTACAAGCATTTTAAGGGCAAGGCAATCAAGCGCAATGCCGCCGCCGCGGAAAATCAAAGCCAAAATCAAGGCAAAGACAAGGGCAAGCAACAGGAACAATCGAAAATCGAACACACGCTTAATACCTTGCTGCTGTATGCCTGGTTTATATTCATGACAGCGTTTTCGCTTGGGATGATTTTGAATAATTAGTCACTACCGTCTCATAGGATTTTACCGTTTTTTAAGAACTTTTTTTTAAAATGTGTCGCCTAACCCCCCGATGCCGCTCCGTAATGTTTGGGACAACAAAGGGTTGTTTGAATGGGGTGGGCGATGTTCATTCGGGCGATGTTTGGGGTGCGGTGGTTTTTTTAAAAACTTTTTTAAAAAAAACGGTAAAATCTTATGAGACGGCAGTGATTTTAATTATATTACGACCATGGATACTGCAACCCTCGAACATGAAAACGCGCAAACCGCCAACCGTGAATATAAAAACTCCGTATTCACGCTGCTATTTGGCGATATCGCCGCGCAACTCTATTGCGCCGTCGTCGGGAAAACCTATGACCCAGCTATGCAAGTAAAAGTAACAACGCTTACCGATGTACTATACAGAGGGCGCCTGAACGATTTATCCTTCGAACTTGACGGGAAACTCATAGTTCTAATTGAACACCAGTCCACGCTAAACGCAAATATGCCGCTACGAATGCTACAATATATAACGCGGTTATACAGGCGGTATACCGACGGTAAAAAAGCTATATACGGCGAAACCATGTTAAAAATTCCACGTCCGGAATTTATAGTGCTATACAACGGCACAAAAGAATTGCCAAA
>JAITUP010000267.1 GCA_031286265.1 Chitinispirillales bacterium
TAGCATTTTTACCCCGATAGTATGCCCACGTGTCCCCCGTAAGCGGTCGCCGCTTATGGGGGACCGCAGGGGGGCTATCGTATCGGGGCGTTACGGGGCAGAGCCCCGTCCCCAAAAAAATCAAAAAAAATTACTGATATTACTCCGTCACCAAAAAACAAAGCCAAACTCAATAGATAATTGAGGTCAATTGCCGCCGGGTTAATATCTCGAATTACAAGCCGATAGATCGCCGCGCTTCGCTCGCGATGACGGGCTTTTGCAACAGCCCGGCGTGGAGCTGTCTCAAAACAAGGGCAGACATACGGGTCTGCCCCTACAAACCGTGCAAAACGCGACATCTGTAGGGGTGACCCCATGGTCGCCCCCTTTTGAGGCAGCCCCGGGATGGCTTTACCTCAGACACCCCAACTCCGCCCGAATGAACATTGCCCTCCCCATTCATACGACCCTTTGTTGTCCCAAACATTATCGAGCTGTGGCAAAAGGTTAGGCGGACCTTTTTTAAAAAAAGGTTTTTTAAAAAAACATCCCAAGCTTAACAGAAAATTCAGATTAAATACCGCATCGTTCACCTCCAATTTATATATATTTATCTATAACATGCTAAAATTACCGACATCCAACCAGCCGCAGCACAATTTCTACCTTGCCCCGCTACGCGGCATAACCGACCGCGTTTTCCGCGCCGCCTTTGAAAAACATTTCGTACGGCTCGACTACATGCTCGCGCCGTTCATCCCTACCATACGCGGAGACAGAGTCAAGGAACATCATATAAAAGATATACTGCCGGATAATTCCAGCAACGATCCGCTTCGCCTAATTCCACAAATCATCGGTAACGACTCGGACGGTTTTTTGCTGCTCTCTCGAAGATTTGCCGACTTGGGATTCGCATCCGTCAACTGGAATCTCGGCTGCCCCGCTCCGCTTATCACAAAAAAGAAAAGAGGAAGCGGGCTGCTGCCGCATAAGGATATCATCAAAAAATTTCTTGATGACACCGTACCTAAACTATCCATACCGCTGTCGATAAAAACACGCTTAGGGTTAAACAGTAAAGACGATCTTGAAGCGTTAGTCCCCATATTCAATAATTATCCGCTGAAAGAATTGATAATCCACCCACGTACCGGCTCGCAGTTATACGACGGAACCGTTGATGTCGATAAATTTGAAATTTGCATGAAAATGTCGACACATAGCATAGTGTACAACGGAGACATTCGTACCGTAGATGATTTTAATTATTTGGCCAAGCGCTTTCCTAATGTCAACAACTGGATGATTGGCCGTGGGTTAATCAGAAATTTGAACCTAATCGGTGAAATTAAAAAAGAACCGGTACAACCGATACAAAAATTTTTAGACGATTTGTTAGACGCACACCTCAATCGATCCGCCGTCCTCGGCCGCATGAAAGAAATTTGGCGATATCTCGGAGACGGCCTTGATGAGACTGGGGCGCTGACCGAGAAAATTATGCGCTGCAAGACGATTGACGAATACAAAAACCTTTTAAAATCTTTTTTAGGAAACGGGGGAAAATCCCCCGTCTGCCAGCGCTAATCCAAGATATCCACACCTTTTGGATTTGGCCCATAGTCGTTCTCTCCCGGCTGACTGTCCGCAAACGCGACAATAAGCAGACCTACAAGCGGTACCAAAATCCACGTGCCGCTCCGGCCGGTATCGTGCAAACGGCGAACGCACACCGCCAAAGTGGGAATGATAATAGCCATTATAAAAAAAGAGGCCGGGATTATCATAAAGGGAGATATAAATGCTGCCGCCAAAATCGACACTAAACAAATCACCCATGCGCTAATCCAAAATCCCCAATACTCTTTCCGCCTCGCACGGCCGTCAAAAGTCGCGTACTTCTTGAAAAAACACAACTTAAAATAATCAAAATGTGATAAACCAATACTACTAATAACATCGTCCCATTCCTTATCGCTCTCCTCTTTCAACGGATACCCGCACTTCACACACGTAGCGGCGCGATCGGAAACTTCGGTATTGCATTCCTTACAATTGATTAAAGGCATGGAAAACTCCTCTGAAAAATTAAAGTTAAAATCCGCATCCTAAAACCAATCACGGCGTGCGGTCTGTGATTCATGCAAAAATATATCTATTGTGAAAAAGTGAACGGGTATACCACTTCCGTCACACCCGGCGCGTCAATCCTCTCAAAATTAAAACTCCTCACTCTTTCAAGTATTGCACTCTCAAGTTCGGAATCGCCTACCGTCGAGTTCGCCATCGTGGCGCTGGTTACCGCGCCGAACCCATCAATGGAAAACCTAACGGTAATTGAACCGTTCAGACCCGGCTTATCGCGCAAACGCCTGTTGTAGGCGTGGCGCACCGCGGGCATATTTTGACTTATTACACGCTGGACTTCGACCCGCGATCGAGTGCCTGTAATCCTCATTTCTCCATCTCTCAGAGGTTGACTGTCATCTCTACTGCCCATAAGAGTACTAGGGTCGAGGCTGCCATCCGCACCGAAGCCCGCACCGAAACCCGCACCGAAACCAACGCCCGTAACACTTTGCCTGCCTTCACCAACAGCGCCGCCCCCAACACCCGCCAGAATAGCGTCAATATCTGTAGCGAAGCCGCCCTGACCAACAATGACTTCCTGGTTGCCACCTTGAGCCGGTTGCGCCGCCGGTGCGCTCTGCACCGCCGCGGGCGCGGCTGGCTCCGAACGTGACCGTGACACCGGCGCAGGCTCCGGCTCCGGAGCGACCGCAACCGCCGTCGATCTGCGGCCTACCCGCCTGTTCACCAGTTCACCCGTAAGCCCATTCGCGGCGGTTTGTATCTCTCTTGTATTACGGATAAGCCCGGTATACTCCGCGGTCGCGATCACCCGGCAATTTTCAAGATCGAGCACCCGCGCCCAAACACTGTTGCCGCGACCGGCTCGCTCAATGTCGATAACGCACAAATATTGTATGCCGAAGTCCGAACCAATCCGGCAGAAATCTCTATCTTCCAAAAGCCTGTTTCGGTTTCGCGCCTGCGCCCTGTCGGCTTCCCTGAAAAACTCCCGCGCGCCGCGCCGAGGCGCGGAGTAATTACCGCTTCTCACAAGGTTGTCGACGACGATTTCGGACAGCTCTTCGGCGTTCGCCGAGTTCTCCGCGCCAAAAACATACGCCGCCACAGCGTTCCCGCCGCGCGAAGCGCCGCCCCTGCCAGACACTCCGACCTGCGCGTAGACCGATAAACAAAGCAGCGATAACATCACCGCCGACAATATTACGACATTCACTTTCTTACTCATAAAACCTCCCTTGAAGTAGGGGCGGATGGCAATCCGCCCGTGGCTTGGCGGGGCTGTCTCAAAAGCCGTCATTGCGGGCTT
>JAITUP010000268.1 GCA_031286265.1 Chitinispirillales bacterium
TGATCTCCGTCGGCTTGTAATTGGCAATAAGGTATTCAAACGCGTCGGCAAGTATCAACCGCCCTTCGGCGTCGGTATTAAGAACTTCGACCGTCTTTCCCGAGTAACTTCTGTAAACAGCCCCAACAATAAAAGCGTCTTTCCCTATAGCGCTTTGCGCGGCCGGTATTGCCACGATGAAATTAACTTTCGGCTTCAAAACCGCCGCCGCCCTGAGAACCCCTAAAACCGAAGCCGCCCCGCTCATATCGTGTTTCATCGTCTCAATTGATCCCGCAGGTTTGAGGTTTAGCCCTCCGCTGTCAAATGTCAATCCTTTACCGACAAGCGCGCACGTACCGCCGCTTTCTTCATCACCCCTGTAAGATACAATCGCCAATCGTGGCGGAGTTGCGGAACCTTTTCCTACCGCCCATAGAAGATTGAGATTTTTCTCGCGTATTTCCCCATCGTCAAGTATTTCCAAACTCATATTTTCGCACGTGGCGGCAATATTTCTCGCTTCCCGCGCCAAATATTCCGGCGTAACAACTGCCGCGTTTTCGTTGCTAAGATTGCGAGCATAGTTCACCGCCTCCGCCACAATTTTGGCCTCACGCAATTTATCCCAATCAAACATATTTTCGCGATCACGCAGATACAAATCCTCTATCCTCACAGGCTTTTCCGACAAATACCCATCAAACGCATAATCCGCCATAACCGCCGCCTCAACAGCAATCTCCGCATATCGCTGAACACTTTGCGGAAGACATATTTCCACACTCATCTTCTTGAGACGCTTGACTCTCCGAACCGCCTCCGTAGCCGCATCGGCAAACACAAACAAGTCTTCCTTGTTCTTCCCCAAACCGGCATATACAACCGGCTTGTCATCTTCATATCTTTCGGTAATACCGCTCGCTTTCCCTTCAAAATCCGTAACACCACTTTCGTTTTCATACACGAATCTGATGGTTGCGGCCGCGTTTTCCTGATTTAATAAATTCATATTTTAGTTTCAACCTTTCCTGTGTCGTTCAGCGCTTTCTTATTTTTTGCCGGTGGTAAAAAATTCTCACCGGTAACAACCGATTTGCCGGTTTTGGCTTCCAACTCTTTGCGGGCGTTTTTGGCTATCTTTCCACCTTTTTTGCCAGCCACGGCATTTTTCGTAAAACCTTTTGCCTGCTCGCTTTCGGCAATTTGACGTGTAGAAAGCTCGGCTAAGGCGGTGAAAATCAATTCCGCTTCGGACATGTGGTCACGCAAATTTTGTGCTTTCAGGTTTTTCAGCGTTTTATGTTGCTTTACAGTTAATCCTGCCCATTCCTGATGGATAATATTGGTTAACGCGGCAAATTCGTCTTGCTCGTTTACCCCCGATTCTTTCCAGTAATCCGTCAACTTATTGCGAGTTTCCTGCCCGCTCATACGCTGTTGTACCCATTTTTCACTCCGCCCGAGCTTGAGCCAGTTATCTCTTGCCCGGTCTATACTCTGTTCAGGGTCTATCGTCTCCTGAATACGCTCGTAGCCGACTTTCGCAAGCCACTGCTTGAATGGCTCCGCTTTAGGCGATGGGATAGACTGGATAATACGAAAAATGCCCCGAATGTTGGCGCACAATATCTGCCTTTTTTTGCCATCTTTAGCAATCATCGCAAGGGGGGGACAAATTGTCCCCCAGTTGAAATTAAGCTCCGGGTCGCGTTTTCGCATTTTTTTAATATAATCTTTCGCGTTAACGCTGTCTGTTAACGCTTGAACGACATCCTCAACAGCAAACCACCACTCACCATCATGAAATGTCCGCCTGATATCACTCTCCTGAAAAGCAATTAAATCTCCGGCCATGCCCGAGCCTCCTATAGCTTGATAGATTGTTTATACTAAAAATAACTTGCGGCAGAAGATGCTGTCAATCAAAAGTCTAAAATGTCGCCTGTCAAGTGATATTTTTACAATAATCGAAAAAAGTAGGTTTCAGTTGTCGACAAACTGTCGACAACTCAACTCACACCACCAACCCCGCATACTTTCCCATCAAATCCTAGAAACAAAATCTTCCAACCTTTGCTTATCCTCGTTTCCTTTATCGGCTTGTGTGTTTCGAAATCGTTGCTCAGAGTTTTGAATTTTTTTTGACAGCCTTTTGAAATCCCTGTCAAATGACGGCAGGGTTTCATATTTCATTCTCGTAAGTCCTGACAGACGTTTCAGGCGTACGGTAGAATACCGATTCGTAGGGGATTATTTGCCTGTCTTTCGTTGCCGCCCAGGGAATGTCCTTGTGCGAATATTCCGACAATTCAGCGGCGCTTTTATCGGAATATTTTTCCAAAATGGAGTCGATATGCTTGATTTCGAGCGCCGACAACATACTTATGTCGGCCCGCCGAACAGGGATATATTTTGTCTGTTCGCGCGAAAAATGTGCTGTTTTGATCTCTTCCAACTCGCCGTCTTTCTGCATTTGTCTGATGATTTTCGTAAAATCGACCGGTGTAGGGCCATAGCGATTTTTTATGTATTTTGCGCCGATGAGTTGTTTTTCGTAGAGTTCATAAAAATCAAAATCCGCAAAATAAAGCAACTTATATATGACCGTCTGCCCAACATTCGGCTTAGCGCCGACCTTTTCGAGCATATAAAGCAAAATCTCCCTGAATTTTTTAATATTTTCCTCGGGGATATCAATGCGTACCTCAGACCGTACACGAGACCGCGTTTTTGTCGGAGTGGTTTTATAAGTTTTTACGGTAGACATCAAAAACCCCTTTTCTGTAGACTTCGTCTTCTATACATATATAATATACTATCCGCCAAAAATAAAAACAAAAAATGCCATGTATCGCGGTTTCTACCGAAAGGGCACGTACAATTTGTACCCACCCTTCTTTTAATTGCTCATCCCGCTGCTTCATCCGTTGAATATACTGCTTTGGATCCTTTGAATCAATAAGCGCCAACACTCATTCAAAAGAAATAAATTTCAATTGTCGACAATTCGACTCCCATCACCCGCTCAGCCTCATTTACGAAGTCCTTGCTACCGTGGGCGTTTTTTAGAGCGGTGTCGTCTAGGGTAAATAAATAAGTTATTGAAGGCAATGTTTTATTGTGAAATCAATAAAAAATTTTTGGTTTTTGTATCGGTATATACTATATTTATAATAATCGCCTAAAACGGAGATGGAGCATACCATGAGCGAAACCGTTAAGAATGAACTCGACAAAATCGTGAGCGTGTTGATCGCGACTGGGATTGTCAGGAAAATTATTTTGTTCGGTTCCCATGCCAAAGGCGACAGCCGCCCAAACAGCGATATTGATTTATGCATCTTGACATCCACGACTGAAAAACGCCCGATTGAGCTTATGGGCGATTTTCACTATATGTTATACGGCGTCCGTTCCTTACCTGTTGACCTGCTCGCTTATAACGAGGAACAGTTTTATTTCCACGCAGAGCGCCCAACTTCTTTTGAGTACGAAATCGCAAAAAACGGGGTATTGATTTATGAACAT
>JAITUP010000008.1 GCA_031286265.1 Chitinispirillales bacterium
TAGCGTATTAGGTTTTAGAATGGGGGCGTTACGGGGGCGGAGCCCCTGTCACCAAAAAAGAATTTGATTTTAAAGATTTTGATTTTAAAGACTTTAAAGGCTTTGATTTTAACGTCGAGGTCAATTGCCGCCGGGTTAATAAATGGCGGCAAATTATATTATTGTTTATTCCCCAAAATTTCGTAAAGCATTCGACAAAATGACAGCTGAAGAACAGCGGTCGGCCGATATTGACGGGTTTGTATTTGGTTCGTGGTGTATGCTTGGTTACATCGGGTGATGAGTGTTTTGTAGGTAAAAAGTCAAATTTACCATGAATAATTTAGGCATATAGTATTTTCGATTTTATGGCTGCCGAGAAAACCGACTCTGTAATCCTGTCTCTAACACCATATCGTGAAACTTCGTGCATTCTTCGTCTTTTTACCCAAACACACGGCCTCTTGCACGGGGTAGCCAAAGGTGTCCGTAAATTCGGCAAGTCGTCAATCCCGCTTGATCGCGGTTTTCTTATAGAATCGCTTGTATACTACAAACCGAACCGCGATCTACATACGCTCGGCAGCTTGCATGTGTCAAATTTTTTTCCGGGCATCCGGTCAAACATAACAAAGTCCATAATCCGCGACATAGCGCTTGAACTCTATCTGAAAACGATTCCTCAATCAGAACCGCATCCAAAATTGTTTAACTTGATAGTAGACTTCTTCACCGCAATAGACGGTTTGCCGCGCTCTGAAATATTGTTCCCCATACTGTGGAGGTTCATCCACGAATATTGTTCGTTAGCAGGGTTCGGCATAGATGCCCGTGCTTGCGGCAAGTGCGGTATTGACATACGTTATAATAGAGCTGACGCTATGAGCGTGTCGGATGATAAATATTTTTTGAATATCGGCTCCGGCGCGCTTGTATGCAAAAAATGTATGCCCTCAAAAAACGGCACCGGTTATAAAATCAACGATACCGGGGTTAATATGGGAATTGAAGTTGATGCCGACGGTCTTCTTGACGGTTCGGTGGTTAGGTTTATGGATAATATAGATAACGATTTCCCGCAATACCCATCAAAAAACGATCGTCTGCGTATCACAGAGCTGTTGCTTTTATATTGCCGGCATCATTTTGATATTCGCGGACGGTTTAATTCGGCCGAGTTTATAAAATCTTTTTAAAATCGAAATCCGCCGTCAAGCGCAAAGCGCACTTTGCCCCTGTCGTGCGCCGTCTCGACCTCAATCTCCGCGTTTACCCTAAACGGGCCGAAAGGGTCATAGCGCATGTAGATGCCCGGACGTAGGTAGTGTATAGTCCCAGGGCCTAAAAATCTTTTTGTTTCGGAATCGGGTTCAAATTCAAACCCCTCCTTTGAGACAAATTGAAATATGTCTGTAATGTTTCCGCCGCGTGCCGTCGGGTTGTTTGACAGGCTTGTAAGTTTCAGCCCGACCATTCCTTTTTTTGTAACGCTCATGCCGGCGTTTGCGGCTATCGCCATTGAGTTCGGACCCATTGGGGAACCGAGAGGTTTGTCGAAGTGGTCGTATCTGTGGCTGCCGCCGTAGGTGTGGGTGTAGACCCACGGTTCGACGCGGCTCCATTCTATCCCAACGTCCAAGTCTCTGCCGTAGAGCGTTGTGAAATATTGCATACCGAGGGTCAATGCCCACTTGTTGCCCCAGTCGTCGGAAAAGATCTCCCACGGCGTGAGCATGTCGTCTATGTGAAATTCGCCGTAGAAACGAAAGTTTTGCGGCCAATTGAGATCAAAGTCGAGCGCGATTGCCGCGTTTTGCCTGTCGCCTAAAAACGCTTCCACAAAAGCCATCGGTACAAAGGGGACAAAATACGCCCACTCCCACCCTTGCTCTTCGCCTCTAAATTCTTCACGTGTGGGGTTTAGGGGATCGTTGTCTTGCTGATTCGTAGTGCTGCCGCCAATCATTACCTCGCTTATGCCCCACCGCAAACGCCCGTCCAAAAGAGAACCCCTAAGCCCGTTTGAATAGATGTATTTCGGCTTGTCTTTCTGCGAACGCAGAATGCCGACGACATGCCAATATTCCATGCGCGTAAAATCGAAAGTGGCGCGGGCATAAGTGATGGGCGGCGCGTTGCCCGAAAGCGTGAGCGGGTAGTGTACCGCGGGCCCGACGCGCAGATAATCTATCGCCGCCTCCAAGCCGATTCTCCCGCCGTTATAGCTTATTCCCGCCCGCGGCAATTCGGATGAACGCATGTTGCCGCCCGCATCTGCGCTCCTGTTATCCCGCCCGTAAACTATGGCGGGAACACCGTCGTAGGGCTGAAAATGGCCTTCAAAAAATAGGGAGTCATAAACGTATTCCGTCCACACGTCCATAGCGGTATAGAACGAAAAATTCCCAATGTATCCTCGCAAAGACGGGCTGATAATTCCACGTCCGCCCATCCGTAAGTCGCCGCCGCCGCCGGTATGCGCCCACGCGTCGGCTGTCAAATCCAAGTTGACGACTACCCCGTAGCCGTCGCCTTCGTGATTATAAAAACCGTATATCCCACTGACATCCGCGGTGGTTCCGCGCAGGTCCGCCGAATCGATTATTTCCGCCCGTTCATGACGGCTGATTGACAACTGCCTGCGCAGCCCTTCGAGCATATATCGCTCCTGCGCGGTGAGCGGCAAAGCAGCCACTGTATCAAGGTACGATAAAAATCCAAGCGTCCCCATCGGTTGGCGGTAAACGCCGTCCGGCAAAATGCCATACCGCGCGTGGATACGTTGCGTGAATCTGTCTATGCGCGGGTCAAGCCGAATCATTGGGTCAAAATCGGCATGGAGCGGCGTCGTTATTGCCGATGATAACAGTAGCAACAGCGTCGGCACGATTAACAGCGCGTGAATGTTGGACAAAAATTTACACGCACGTTTTTTTCTGATGGTTTCAGGGTTCATTGTATCAAATAATATACATCAGGGATGGCGGTCAAATCAAAAAATTTTGTGAAAACTTTAGCGTTTTTTAATTTTTTTAATTTCATTTTGTGGGAATGATATATATTGTATGCGTGGTAAAAGATTTTTGTAGTTATAGACAACCGAAAGCGAGGTTTTTGTTTTATGGCAAGGATAATCGACGAGATTTCCCGTACATTTTCCGAGTATTTGCTTATTCCGCGTCTTACCCGTACAAATCATCATGTGAGCAATGTTTCTTTACGCGTGCCTGTCGCTAGATTCAAGCGCGGTTCGGAGTCTCGTTTTTCGCTTAATATTCCTTTTGTGGCCGCGAGCATGCAATCTGTTTCCGGCCCTGATATGGCTATCGCTTTGGCGCGTGAGGGCGGCCTTGCTTTCATTTACTGTTCTCAGTCGGTTGAAGAACAGGCGGCAATGGTGGCTAAGGTTAAAGCGTACAAGGCCGGTTTTGTCGTATCGGATTCCAATTTGCGTCCCGACGCTACGCTTACGGAGGCTTTGGAGCTACGCAAATGCACGGGGCATTCTACCATGGTTATCACAGACAACGGATGTAAGGACGGAGTGTTCCTCGGTATTCTTACAGACAAGGATTACTGGGAATTTGATGATGACCTCAATCGGCCTGTCAGTGATTTTATGACCACCAAGGAAAATGTGGTTCTTGGGCGTGAGGGCATTAGCCTCTATAACGCCAATATGCTGCTGCGTGAGCACAAGAAGGAATGTTTGCCGATTTTGGATGATAACGGGCGTTTGCATTCGCTTGTTTTTAAGAAGGACTATGTTGATCATTTGAATAATCCAAACGAGTCTCTTGATGCCAAGAAGCGTATAGCGGTGGGCGCCGCTATCAATACGCATGATTATAAGGAGCGTGTTCCCGCGCTCATTGAGGCCGGGGCGGATGTGTTGTGTCTCGACGCTTCCGACGGTTATTCCGAGTTTCAGCGTGATGCCGCGCACTGGATTCGCGATCGTTATGGCGACAGCGTGGCAATAGGCGGCGGTAATGTTGTGGAGAGCGACGCGTTCAGGTATCTGGTTGAAGAAGCGGGGCTCGATTTTGTGAAAGTGGGTATTGGCGGGGGGTCTATTTGCATCACGCGCGAGCAGAAGGGGATTGGCCGCGGGCAGGCCTCGGCGCTTTTGGCCGTTGCGAAAGAACGTGACGAATATTTTGAGGAGACTGGCATATATGTCCCGCTTTGTTCGGACGGCGGTTTGGCTAACGATACTCAAATTATCATCGCTCTTGCCATGGGCGCGGATTTTGTAATGATGGGCCGTTATTTCGCAATGACAAGCGAGAGCCCCACTCCGCGTGTATCTATCGGCGGGCGCATCTACAAACCATATTGGGGCGAAGGATCAAATCGCGCGCGAAACTGGCAGCGATACAATTCAGACGGCGAGAGCGGCTTAAAGTTTGAAGAAGGGGTGGACGCATACGTCCCGGTTGTAGGAAGCGTTAAAGAAGTGCTCGACGTTACACTGTCCAAAATTCGAGCCGCGATGTGTAACATGGGATCTCTGACCATCAGAGAATTTTCAAACAACGCAGTACTAACGCGTATATCGGAGCAATCGTTTATCGAGGGTGGAACATCCAATGTATTATCATTGGACAAAGACGTTTTAGGAAAGTTCTAAACTTTATATGCTTCTATACCGATACATAGTTAAGGAACACGTTTTCCCGTTTCTGGCTTCGCTCAGCCTCATAATCTTCCTGTTTATCATGCAGCAGGCGATTTTGATGCTCGATCGCATTGTTTCCAAGAGTCTCGATCCGCTTATTGTACTCGAAGTATTTTTGATTCAGCTCGGTTGGACGCTTGCGCTTGGCATACCTATGGCTATACTTTCGGCTACGCTAATGACTTTTGGGCGTATGTCCGGCGATAACGAGATCACCGCCATCAAGGCTTCCGGGCGCAGCATGGCCGCGCTCATGGTGCCGGTGCTTGCGGCGGCTGCGGTGATAACCGTTGCGCTCTGTTTTTTTCATGATCTTATTTTGCCGGAAGCGAATCATCGCAGCGCGAATTTATTGCGAGACATTTCCCTCAAACGCCCCGCCGCTTTCATAGAACCTGGGGTGCTTATAAGAGATTTTCAAGACTATGTGCTTTACGTGGAAGACGTGAACGCTTTTACCGGTGATCTTGGCGGCATACGTATTTTTTCGAATGTCCCCAACGACGATCCCATGGTGACAATCGCCGAGCGCGGCCATATCCGTATGACCGGCGACGGGGAGTATCTGGTGCTGTCGCTCTCAAGCGGTGAAACACACAGTACGTCTCGCGATGACGACAAGGATTATCTTCTTGTCCGTTTTGAAGAGCAGACACTTTTTATAAAAAACATAGACACTCAATTTGAGCGCAGCGAAGGTGGCAACCGCAGCGATCGTGAGATGAACATCGCCACACTCATGTCGGGTGTACATGGTTTTAGGGAGTCCAACGCTCTTATGGAGGAGGAGCGCGTTTGGCTGCTCGATTCCATTGCCGCCGTTTCCGCCCGTCTTGAAAGTTTGGCAATTTCGCCTCCCGAGGCTGCCGAGGCCGAAATTGAGGCTGCTTCCGAGGTTCAGCAGCAGGGCCAGCGCCGCGGCAGGCGCGACAGGAACGGGTCGCCGGAGGCTTCCATGCGCAGACTTCAAAATCAGCTCCGGCAATATGAGGGACGCATTACCCGAATTGAGGAGAACACGAAGAACAACAATTTTTTGATTGCGCAGTATTTGGTTGAGGTTCACAAAAAATTTGCTATCCCTATCGCGTGTTTGATATTTGTGCTTATAGGCGCGCCGCTTGGGATTATGGCCCGCCGGGGCGGTCTTGCCGTGGGCGCGAGTTACTCGGTGTTTTTCTTTGTGATGTATTGGGCTTTTCTCATAACAGGGGAAAACTGGGGCGATAAAATGATTGTATCGCCCGCGGTGGGCATGTGGTCGGGCAACGTGTTTCTCGCGATATGCGGTACGGTTCTCATGATGCTTATGCTTCGCGAGACATCTATCAATTTCGGTTTTTTGAAAAACATTTTCGGCAAAGGCGTACCGCTGTTCAAGCGCATGTCGGATATATGGATATTCCGGCTTCCGGGGATGCTTTTCAGTATTCCACGTGTGATTCTTAATCGGATTTGCGGACGGCTTCCTACCTATCTCATAGGGAGTTTTTGGGCATATACGATTGGTCTTCTTGCCGCGCTTGTTGTGATTTTTGTTACCATAGACTACGTCAGCAACCTGAGACGTTTTGAGCAGGCGACCCATTTTCAGGTCGTGCTGTTTTATTACTATTATTTGCCGTGGATAGCCCAGACGGTGCTTCCGATCGTGCTGTTTTTGGCCTCGATGTTTTCCATGGGCCGTCTCGCCAAGTTAAGCGAACTCACCGCGATGAAGGCTGCCGGGGTGAACGTGAGGCAGTTGACCATGTCGCTTTTGCTTTTTGGGCTTTTGCTTTCCGGCGGCGTATTTTTTGGCGGCGAAAAGGTGATTCCGCACGCCAATGAAAAGCGTATGCTACTGCGCAGTAACTTCGGTAAGCAGGATGAATCGGAGGTTGCCCAGACTATTCGTGAGTATCGCAGAGATTTTTATTACTTTGCCAGGCCTGACATTATGTATGTTTTTAATGAGTTCTGCACGGAGCCGCAATTTTTCAGAGGCGTGCGCCGCTACAAATTTACGGCAAGCGGTATAACGGAACTGATAGACGCGTCTGAAGCGGAGTTTGACAGTACAGGTTGGCGATTTGTGAATGGTTATACGCGCTCGTTTTCCGAGGAAGGTATGAGCGCCGAAAACTTTTCTGTGCTTCCCGATAGCGTATTGACGTCCGTACCGTTAGACCTTGTGAAGCGCGTGCGGTCTAAAGAGTCTATGAGCTACTGGGAGTTGGCGAGCCACATAGAGGCGGCCAAGCGCAGGGGCGAGAAGGTTGATAGGTTTATGGCGGAGTTGCAGTTCAAGATCGCGTTTCCGTTTATGAATTTTATTGTTATTCTTTTTGGTTTGTCGCTTGCCGCGCGGACCGGCAGGCGGGGCGGAGCGGCGCTCTTTGGCGTTGGATTGATGCTCTCTTTCTTATTTTGGATATTGAGCCGTTTTTTACTAGTCTTTGCGCAAAACGGTCTTTTGCCAACGCTTGCGGGCGCGTGGCTCGCCAACATTATCTTTTTGGTATTGGGGCTGGCTCTTTACAGAAAGGCAGCGCATTAGGGAGATAAATTATGAAGAAAAAAATATTGCTTATCGACGATAATCACGACACGCTTGATCTGTTGGAATTGTTTCTCTACAATGACTATGAGATCATCACCGCGGTCAAC
This sequence comes from Chitinispirillales bacterium, assembly GCA_031286265.1. Taxonomy (GTDB): domain Bacteria; phylum Fibrobacterota; class Chitinivibrionia; order Chitinivibrionales; family Chitinispirillaceae; genus GUT77. The sequence goes on from JAITUP010000008.1 coordinate 7,310, forward strand.
GGTTTTGAGGGCCTCACAAAGGCGGAAAAAGAACTGCCCGATCTCATCAGCACCGACATAACGATGCCGGTTATGGACGGCATACGTTTTTTTAACCGCGCAAGGAAAAGCGAGCTGATCAGGGAAACGCCCATAATCGCGGTTACGTCGTTTGCGAAGAACATTAATATAAAGAGTTTGCTCAATTTGGGCTTTTGCGGAGTGATACCCAAGCCGCTTGAAAGAGAAGCGGTTATAACCACCGTTGCAAAGGCTATGGAGTTCACTGAAAAAAAGAACGGAAAGGGGGAGGCGGTCGATGGGGAAAAAACAAAATAGAGCGTTAGGCGCCGTAGTTTTTTTGGTTGCCGGGATAGCGTTACTGCTAATCAACAACTACCTAACCGATATCCTTGCGGGGATATCGTTTGGGATCGGCTTCATGCTTTTTGTACGCTGTTACAGAATCTGGCGCGGCGACTCCGCGGCAGCGCCTTTTCCTGAGCCGACGCGACCGACCGGGAATCTGTTGCATGATAAGGCGGAACCCTACATCCCGGAAGAAGACACTATCATACATGAAACGCCTCTTGGCTCCGAATATTGGAAAAAACTGTGGATGCAGACCGAAAATACCGTCGACGAACTATTAGATGCGTTCATCACCACGATTGACGCCAAGATTCCATCATACTGCACTATTGCGATTTTTTTCCCGGCGACGGACGGCAGCTACGCTCTTAGGCGCTGCACGTCAAAGACCGATTTTGTCGACAGGAGCGCATCCATCATTCCGCGTCGCGGTATTCTCGGCAGTTTAGTTGCGGACGGCTTGCATCCGTTTTACGAGCCCAACTTCACAAACAAAAATGCCACGCTATACTATTACAACGAAAAATACGGCTCCGGCCCGGATGAAAAAATCCGTTCGATAATGCTTTGCCCCATACAGGCCGACGGCCAGTCAAAGGGCGTACTGCTTGCCGACAGTACAAAGGCCGACGCTTTCTCGCAAGACGAGCAGGCTTTTTTTGAGAACATAGCAAACATCATGGGACAGGCCATCTACTATACATACTTGAGCACCAAATACGAAATCAATTTTCAAAGGCTCGCGGCAATGGCCGATATAGGAAAAGCTTTCTGGAACAACTTGGAGCGCGATACTATTTTGGACATAATAAGCGATGTTATCCCAAACATGATTCCATGCGGCAGATTCACCATCAGCCTGAGAGACGCAAACAAGGCGGCCGCGTCCATAGTGCGGGCGCACGGTGAGGAATCGGAAGGATTCTTAGGTCTCAAATTTCAGCTGAGCAGCGACAACTCAAGCTCAATCGCAAATTTGGCGTATTCCAACAATTTCGGTTTTTTCAGAAATTTTAACGAAGAGCATTACGAATACCGCTACTCGGAAAACGAACCGAAGAGCAGGGGGTTCGCTTCTTTCATGGTCGTACCTTTCGGTCAGGATGAAATCTCCAAAAAACCGACCGGGCTGATATTCATAGAATCCTCAAGAAAAGACGCGTTCAGCCCCTTCAACGTACAATTGCTTTCGAACATGGGGGAAAGCGCGGGAGTAGCGCTTGAAAAAATAGCCATCATCGAGAAAGCGAATAAACTGGCAACGCACGACGCCCTCACCGGTATCTACAATCGCCGCCAGTTCATGAAAATTCTAACCGCCAAAATATCGGCCTACGAAAGATACAAAGAACCGGTATCGCTCGCAATATGCGATATCGATTTTTTCAAAAAACTCAACGATACCTACGGCCACGGCTTCGGCGACGAAGTCATAAAAGGGGTAGCCGCAAAATTAAATAACAGCGTACGCGTAGACATAGATGCTGCGGCACGATACGGTGGCGAAGAATTTGTGCTGATATTCGACAAAACCTGCCCGGAAAAGGCCAAGGAAATGGTAGAACGGATAAGACAGGGAATAGAAGACATGAGATTCGTAACGGCGCAAGGCGAAGAAGTTAAAACAACAATGAGCTTCGGCATAGCGTCATATCCGGTTCACGCAAGAGAACTTAACAAACTGATTCACAACGCCGACAAGGCTCTATACGACGCAAAAGCAAACGGCAGAAACAGAGTTGAGGTTTATTAAGATGCCACTGTACATCGTGTCAACACCCATCGGCAACCTTGGCGATATAACCGTGAGGGCATCAAAAATATTGGCGGAATGCGATTTGATTTTAGCCGAAGATACGCGGACATCGCGGAAGCTGCTGGATCATTTGGGAATAACCGTCCCGACAAACGCATACCACGATTTCAACAAGGAAAAAGTTACTCCGGGAATTGTTACGCAATTAGAGGACGGCAAGAATATTGCGCTAATCACCGATGCCGGCACTCCGGGAATCGCCGACCCCGCGTTTTATCTCGTTAGGGCGGCAATAGCGTCTGGCGGCATTGATGTCGTGCCCGTCCCGGGCGCGTCTGCGTTTTTATCGGCGCTTGTGGCAAGCGGACTGCCGACCGATCGCTTCATCTTCGAAAATTTTCTACCGCACAAAAGTACGCAGCGGAGGAAATTATTTGAATCGATTAAGGGCGAACCGAGGACAATCATTTTTTACGAAACGCCTCATCGCATTGTTAAAACATTGGAAGATATCAAGGCCGTGTTAGGCGACGTACGCATAGTGATAGCGCGGGAGCTGACGAAAATCCACGAAGAGTTTTTGCGTGGATCGGCGGAAGAATTGTTGTCGCACTTCGCGAACCGCCCACCCAAAGGCGAGATGGTTGTATTGCTTAATACGCGAATACGTGAAAATTTCTGATATAGTATTAACCCGGCGGTAATTAACTTCAATTATCTATTGAGTTTGGCTTTGTTTTTTGGTGACGGGGCTCGAAGTTTCCTCTTTCAATCAAACGGCAGGATGTACACTGTACATCCTCACTCACTTCGGGCATAGTTTATCATCCGTAACGCCCCGATACGATAGCCCCCTGCGGTCCCCCATAAGCGGCGACCGCTTACGGGGGACATGTGGGCATACTATCGGGGTAAAAATGCTAAAATCAAAACCAAAACCACCCCATCGACTTGTTTTGACTTTAGCATTACACCCGCCCGTAGGGTTTTAGGATACGGGTTTTAGCGTAATTCGGTTTTTAAATGGGGGCGTTACGGGGGCGGAGCCCCTGTCACCAAAAAAGATTTTGAATTTAAAGATTTTAAAGGTTTTGATTTTAACGTCGAGGTCAATTGCCGCCGGGTTAATAACGTGAAGAAAGTGAGGGACAATTGAATAAACATATTTTAACCGATCTGACAGGAAAACCCGTAACCGTAACAGTCAGTAGTCGCGGGATAATGTCGATAAAACAAAAAGACGGCACGCATCGTACCAAGTTGAGCGATAATTTGGCGAAGCATTTTCTCAAGCAGTTGAAAGAGATTAGGGAAGAGAGCGCCAAGTCTGGCAGGTCAACTTCTGAACCAAATATTTAATGCCTGCTCAACAGTTCCCTGTCAAAGCTGGGTTTGTTGAATAGTGTACTTTGTTCTTAAAAACATTATTGTTTACCAGTCTTAAAAACCACAAAATAAAATCTGACGAGAATATCCTATAGACATTCATCGTGATTATAGACAGCATTATCGAACTCCGTGTGGTTTCTTCTAACTTTGTGCGAATGCGTCCCAACCCGCAATGTCCTTTGGCCAAGCTAAACGCACGCTCTACCTCTATA